>CACYEJ010000471.1 GCA_902773395.1 uncultured Ruminococcus sp. | reverse complement strand
GTTCTCTGAAAGATAATCGAGTTCCTTAAGTGCACCGAAAGCAGTAGACTTTAAAAGATCTTCCTGTCCACCCTTTAACAGGTTGACATCAGGAAAGAACATATATCCGTATACATCACAGCTGGGATTATGATTTCTTCCAATTTCACGTAAAATGTAGCCCATATCTATAAATGATCCGGAGCCTGTTCCTCCGGAAATTCCTGTAAATACAAAGATTTTTAATTTTGCCGAGCTGTCATTATCCTGTGAAAGTTTGGTCAAAATTCTATCAACAGTATTGCGTATCCTTGAATAGTTATGAAAAACACCAACTCTTCCTATCATACGTTTACCGCCTGCACCATCAGATCCTCCGGTAGCCTGAGCTCTTAAATTAATCCATTGGGCATACTCCATATTGGCTTTTTTATCATCTTTGATTTCGTCGAGAATAACCTGCCATGAGGTGGTTTGCGATGCACCTATTGCAAGTGTTTCCGAACCATCGGCGGCAAATCTTGTGTTTCCGTAATGAGCGTTCTTAACGCCTACATTTGTATCTACAGCAAGGAAAGCCATGTTCTCAGGCACATCAGAAGTAGGTGCGATACTTCCGTTTTTATGAGGAAGCTGCATTCTGTTATGAACTTGGTTCTTAACACGAATAAGAGCGTCTGTTCCGGTTCCGCCCAATCCTACGAAAAGATACAGATGTTTTGAAAAGCTCTTTACTCGTTCTCCCTCAAAGTACATACCTCCGGATCTGCTCAGCTCAAATGCTTCATGCAGAATATCAAAATTTTCCGGCATAAAATCATCTCCTACAAAATAGAATTATTTTCCTGTCTGCTTCCGATAAATGTTATACTCGAAAGCTAAAAAATTTGTAGCTGTACGGTTGCGAAGCCTGTTAAAGTTTGGTCAAGCTTTAAAAAGCTTGACCAAACTTTAAATGGTAAATCTTTTAAACCGTGAGTATAAGAGTTTATTGTAAATATCGAATTACCAAATGACCGTTATTTTCGCAGCGGAGATCAAATGTATCTGCTTCATTCTTGCCCAATCTGAATGCACGCTTACTGCTGATCTCTTCACTGTTAACTATAGCCGGTGAGTTATTTGTTGCCATCATCACTACATCAAACTTATGTTTTCCCTTGGCAATAAGCTTGATACGTTTCATTTCACTGCGAAGCTCCAACTTATCTATGGCATCTTTTAGTGCTTCGTTGGCATAGGAGTTTTTGGACATTTTCATTATCTCCCACAAAGTAGCAGAATGCTTTTGGGGAAGCTGTATATCCTGTCTTGCAGGCGTTGATATACCCATACCCGCAGGAATGGTAAGACTTAAGGTAACGTACTTGCCTTTTAGTTTGGATCTCAGCAACAGGAATAAGATGACACCGATTACAATTACACATATTGTAATGATGCCTGCTGTAATAAAGGGTTTCCATCCGTTTTCTACATTTACCTTAAGATGTAACTGTACCGAGTTGCCTTCCTCATCGGTGATTTTCACAACGCAGTTGTCCTCGCCCCCCTTGGCTCCAGTCAAAGTAAATATTACATCATTATCCTTTGGTTCTGCGGTAACCTTGAATATGTTAGAATTTTCGGGTTCAAATTCAATATTGAGGGCATCTCCCTTCGACCATAATGCGTAGTTTGACAACTTTAAACTATTCTCTGTCGTGCGGGGCGGAGATACAAGATTTATATCAATATCATTGCTCTGAGCCGTGAGCTTGAGAGAGGTTTTCGCTACAAAAACTGTATTGGTATCACTTGTCTTAACATCATCTGAGGCATCGTTTAAAAGAGATGTAACTACAGTAAATTGACCGTCATGATCGAACGTGTAGCTTCCTCTGAAAATACCGTCTTCATCAACAGTCATGGCTGCATCAGTTACGACATCTCCCTCGGTAATTGTGGTCTTTGCAGAATAGCCTGCAAGGATTAGCGGATCAGTAACTGCATTTTCACCATTAAAAAGAGACGCTTTGATGTCAAGTGTTTCTCCCGCTTCAAGAGTATCACTTGATAACATCTGTTTTATCATAATACCGTTCCAGACATCTTCAGCAGATATGCTGGCAGATTTACTTGTTTTCACAAAGCTTCCGTTCTTTGCCTTAATTGTTGTTTGGAAATTATATGTTCCCTCTTTCTCAACGTGAAAGAGTCCCGTAAATATACCATCGCCCTCATGAGTAAGATGAACTGTCTGTGAAGCCCCGGTTCCGCTCTTCACATCACACTCTGCTTCTATTGTTGAAATAAGATCTTCATCCTTAACGATACCGTCCTTACCATTGAGTGATGCTGTAATCTTCAAATCCGAATTCGCCGTAACTGTTTTCGCATCAAACATTTGATACACATAGAAGGAATACGATTCAAGAAGTGTAAATGTCACATCGTCCTTTTTTAAACCACGAAGCGTAAGCTTCCAATCGCCGACCTCCGGTGAAAAAATTTTAACAACCATGTATGTACGTCCCTTGTGAACCTTCACCTGGGAATTATCCTCAAGAGCAACCTGAAAACCGCTTGGGTTAGTTAATCTTGGCGTTGAAACACCGTTTGTACTGTTTACAACAATATTTGCAAGATAGACGCTGTTATTATGAACCGGAATAGTAGCTATATAATCGGCTGAATTTGGATCGTTCTCAACGTCCTTTTTCTCAACAGGAATCTCAGGGCTCGGCTCAATATCATCATAATCTGTAAATATCGCAGTAATTATTCCATGGAGTTCGCTTGCCTTTTTTGCTTCAAAAGTTTTAGCACCTGTTGAATCTGCAATATTCTGCATCGTTTTCTTATCAAGAGTACCA
Organism: uncultured Ruminococcus sp.; assembly: GCA_902773395.1. The sequence goes on along the minus strand of CACYEJ010000471.1, from coordinate 902 downwards.
TCGCAGTTCAATCCTATGGTGTAAGTTCTTATACTACGTTCCTTTAACGTTTTGAGCGTAGATTTCATTTCTTTCTCAGAATCCTCCACGGTACGAGGTCCTTTAGGAAGATCAGTTTTTCCATCGCTGAACAGTACGATCATCTGCTTTCTGTCTGCCGATGGCTCACCTCGTTCAAGTATCTTCATAGCCTCCGTAAGTCCCAAAGAGATATCAGTATCATTATTTGGATCGTACTCTACACTATTAATCTCATTTTTGACATTGTCAATTCCCTTTGAGTTGCTAAGGTTGACAAGGTCATGCTTGGATACAATCTTATGCCCATATACAACGTAACCCATACGGCAAGTATCGTCCATCATATCCATAAACTGTCCAACAGCGTCCGCAGTAAGTTTATTTGGATCTGCATAATTCATTGTTCCACTGGCATCCACCACGAACACCACATCAAAATTATACCGCTGCTCACCATTCTCGGCTGCATAAGCATTTACGATAATCCCCGAAAAAAGGTTCATGATTAAAAGAGCAATTACTACAAATGCTCCGCTTCTTTTGATGATCTTCATTTCTTAATACTCCTATACGAAAGATTTTTTTAATATGATATTACCAGTCGTCATCGCTAAATATTGATACAATATCCATTGTCTTACTGGGTTTTTCCCCATTATTTTTATTAAATGCTGAATCTATCTGCTGTGTATTATCCGATTTTTCATTAGCGTTCTTATGTTCCGTTTTGCAGGAAACGCTTTGTACATTTGCAAATGCTTTTTCTTGTTCCGGCTTGTCTATATCAGGAACACCCGAAAAGTCCATTCCTGCAAACGGGTTTTCCACTGCTATTTTTTGTTCGGGTAGTCCGGTGTGTGATTCCTCTTTCTTTGGCTCGT
>CACYEJ010000470.1 GCA_902773395.1 uncultured Ruminococcus sp. | reverse complement strand
GGTTTCTGAGGAGTGGAAGCAGGAGTGTGAGTTGTTTGAGAAGTCGCTGTCGGAGGAACAGCTCGATATGTTTCATAAGCTCTGTGATCTGCAAAGCGAAACTGCTGGCGAGGATATGAGGGCGGCATACGAGGCAGGCTTCAAGGATGGCATAGGGACAATCATAGAATCAATGGAATGAATTACTGTGGAATAACATTCGTGAGGGTACTTGTTACAACTCTTGATTTTTATGATTCTACATGATTTTTCGATTATAGTTAATAAGGCGGTATTCTCTACATAAGAGAATATCGCCTTATTGTAATTTTTTCTATAAATTATACTGTAGATATAAATAATTATTATTAAAACTACCTACTTCAGATTGATATTTCACACAAAACATGGTATAATATATCTATATATATCTGCTCGGCGTATACAATACAGTCTTGCTGTTGGAAACAGGTGTATTATGTTGTATTTTTGCCAGAAGGAGAATTATAATATGATTGTAAATAGTTATAAAGAAAAGAAGGAACAGGTTCTTGCTATCTATGATAGCTTTGTAAAGCTGTGTAACCTTGCAGGCAAGCCTGTGAATGACAGTATTTCTTCTCAGGCTGAGAAGATTCGTGCTGAAATCTTCAATCTTATGATTCTTGGAGAAGCTAAAAGTGGAAAGTCTACGTTTATCAACGCTTACCTCGGCAAAGAAGTTGTTCCGATGGACGTTAGACAGTGTACGAGTGCAATAATCAAAATACATAGAGGTGAAAACTTCGAGTTAATTGCTACAACGGCAGCAGGTGGCGAATCAACGATAGTAGGAATTGACAAGATTCAGAAATTTCTGAAAGATCACGCCGCTATTTCTGACAAGTACAGGAATATCCCCGTTACTACAATAAATAACGAGTTGTTGATTAAGTATAGAGGCAAGAAGATCCCTGAATCCGTTCTTGTTGAGTTTATAAAAGAAGAACAGAAAGACAATATCTACAACATTGATCCGGCTGAATACGGAAAAATCATTCGTGAATATATTGCCGAGAACTCCGCAAATTGGGGGAAAATTATTGTTGAGATGGATATTACCTATCCGCTTCCTGAAGAAATGAAAGGTATCACGATTATTGATAGTCCTGGGGTTGGCGCTGGAGGAAATGTTGGTGTTATAGCTGAAAACTATATCACTGAGGCTAATGCTATTATTTTTGTAAAGTCTTTAAGCGGACAGGCTTTGGAATCTTCCTCGTTTATGAACTTTATGAGAAACACTTGCCGTGATAGAAAACGTGACTCACTGTTTCTTGTTCTTACTGGTAAGTCTAATCTTACAGGAAGCGAAGTAGCAAGCTTGAAAGAGCAAGCGATTGAGATGTACAAGAATGATATTATCGAGGACAAGATAATCGTTGTTGACAGCAAGATTCAGCTTTTTCTTAATAAATGTCTTACACTTGGCACTGAAGAACGAATAGATGAATTCTTTGAGGAACTTGAAGAAGCGGGTAACGATTTTGCTCCGGCAAGTAAGTGTTGGCTTAAATCAAAAGGCGATGTTGTGAGATTTGAGGAAAAGATGGAGGAACTCTCTAATTTCCCTGGAGTACAGAATGCCCTTGAAAGATTTGCAAGAGTCGCTCAGTACATTCAGTTGGTTGAGTTTTTAGAGAATCTTGCTCAGGAGTATGCAAGATATAAAACAATTTTCAAGGAGGCACTTAGAATTGCTCAGGAGAATATCGATGATCCTGCAGCACTTGAAGATAGAATACTCCAAAAGCAGAGAGAAATTGACGAGGTTTTTATAAAAATAAATGAAGGAATAGGAGAGATATACCGAAAATATACCGATAATATTACTGGTGAAGGCATCATTATGGCTGAGGCAGAAAAGAAACGTTCAGAATATGAAGCCAAAATTGACAGCTTTTGTGAACTGTCAGAATCTCAAATAAATGATGATACATTCCTTCAAATGAAAAAGATGACCTTAGATGCAGTAGATAACGCTTTGGCGTTTAGGAATGGAATTGCTCAACAGATAATCGCTGAGTTCAATGATAAGTTAATACAGTATACAGATGATCCATCGATGATTCCGGCAGATGCTTTCAAGCCGAATTTTACTGCTTCTGATTTCGACCAAATTAACGCATCCGCTGAAAAAGATGCTACTGAAACAAGACAGGTAACAACAGGACGGAGTTTTTCAAAAAGCACTACTACTAAATCATATCACCTGTGGAAAAAACACGTTTCTATTGTAGCCAATAGTATTCGTGACAGGCTTAATGATGAGATTATCCCCACCATGATCAACAACGTTATGTCTTATATTTCTAATTGTCGAAAGGTATATGTTGAAAAACTAACCGAACACAAAGAAGAACTGGAATCAGAATATAAGAAATTGCTTGAAAACAAGGAAAGCAATGAAAAACGAATGCAGGATGTTGAGGATTTGAAGAAAAAACTTGAAGCTACAGAATCTGAGCTTAAGAGAGTTGTTTCATTGAAAGAGGAGTTGAGTAAATATGCTGTTAACAGAAGATAAGAAGAAACTTGAAACTTATGTTGACAAGCTCATTGATGGCTTAAAAAAAGAAACGATAAAGGCAAAAAGCAATGGTATATCAGGCGAACAGTTGCTTGAAAAGGTAACGAATATGACCGTTAGCAAATTGACACCGGAAAGCAAGATGATCCTGTCAAGTGCTTACAATATGATGATGACTCACACACTTGCTGAAGAATATTTTACCGATAGTGCCCACAAAGCGTCTTTCTACGGTGCGGATATTTTGACCGAGCTTACCAAGAAGTTTGATTTTGCTGTCCCCAGTGAGATCAATTATGAAAAAAGCAATTCCGATGTCAACAAGATGATGGCATCGGGAGCAGTAGTTGTAGTGGGTGGTATCGTAAGCATCACTCTCAAAAGTTGGATCCCTATTGTCATTGCTGCTGTAATCGCAGGAATCATGGCGTTTGTGCTTAAAAACAACGGAGGATCATCTTCTGTAAGCAATATTGATACTGTTATCAATGAGTATTACGCTTCTGTAAAAAAATCTCTGCTTGCTTGGGTGGACTCTGTTGATAACTATTATGATAAGGCAGTTGCTGAGATTAAAGAGAGAGGATAAACTATGGCTGATAAATACGAATTACAGGAGTTTAAGCAGGATACAGCCAAGTTAGGTGCTTTAACATCTGATTTTGTAAGTTGCTTTTATCCTGCATACTGTGTAGATAGTCAGTCCGTGGCAGAGATTCCACAAGAGAACTCCCTTGATTTGCTGAATTCGTTTACGTTCTACAGAATAAGTGAATGCAAGGTATATGATGTTGAGGATAAGTTTGCCTATTTTGCTCAAAAGATGCAACAACTTTTTACTACCGCCTATTCTATTAAGCAAGAGGTCTGCTATGGAATAGTAAGTGACGGCAACTCTGTTTCTCTTGTGATTGGTGTTGCTCCACAGTCTGATGACTCAACAATTAAGATTGTATTAGAGGGCTTACTCCCAGGTATAAAGCTTGAAGAATACAAGCAGAGGTTTACCAACCCCAAAATCAATAATTCTTCTGAAGACAAAGATAGGTATGTAGGGTGTATTACCGGAACGCCTGCCTTGAAAGTTGATGGAGAGTTTCAAAGGAAAGACCTCTCGGCTATGATTCGCAGCCTTAATGGTATGAGCTATACAATAATGGTAATGTGTAAGCCCGTTGATGAATTTCGTATCCAAGAAAAAATCAATGAAGCTGTACGGATACAAGACGAATGCTTTGCTATATCTAAGCGAACTTTGTCGTATCAGGAAGGAACTACCGATAGCAAATCGCACTCTGAGGATTACCATGAAACCGATGGTACAAGTGTTCAAAAAACTGGAGGAGTTAATGCTTCTGCTGCATTGCCAGGTGCGGCAGCAGGAGTTGCATTAGGAGCCGCAATAGGAACGCCCATACCAATCATCGGTAACATTGTAGGGGCAATTGGTGGTGGCATAGTTGGGTTAATAGTCGGTAAACAACTTAGTTTCAATAAGAGTAAATCTAAGGGTACTTCTCACAGCATATCTAAGGGATACAGTGACGCTGTAACTTCGTCTATCAGTGAAAACCAATCAATTTCCGGCGATGTTCAAAACGGTTTCGCTTTAGAAATGATGAAAATGGCAGAGTCGCTTATTGAAAGGCTTAAAATCGGCAGAAACATAGGTATGTGGGAATCCGTTGTATCTTTTTCTTCTGATAGCGAAATTGCAAGCAAAATTATTCAGGGAAGCCTATACAACAATATGGCTTCAGGCATTCCTGAAATATTACCACCTGTTGTCTTTTCCTATACAGACAGGCTATCGGACAATAAACGCCCTACAAGCAAGATACATACTCAGCAGCTTATGATTCCCGAAGGGTTCTTCTCCTCAAATATTGATAGTCCATTATTGAGCCTTGTGACTTCTGAGGAGATATGTGGAATATGTAATATCCCCGTAGATACTACATTTGGCTTTAATATTGAGGAACAGCGTGGATACTCACTTAATTACATTCCTGCCCCAATGGAGAAGCCTATTGGTTTTGTTTGTGAGTACGAAAAGCCCATAAGAAATATGCCGTTCGGATTAAGTGATGCCGAATTAAATAAGCATACCTTTGTTTGTGGCATTACTGGTAGTGGAAAAACAAACAGCGTAAAGCGTATTTTAGAGACTACGAATAAACCGTTCTTAGTAATTGAGCCTGCAAAAAAGGAATATCGTAATTTAAGCAAGGACAATGTGACAGTGTGTACACTCGGTCGTCCTGAAATAAACTGCATTCGCATTAACCCGTTTTACATTCTTCCGGGAGTAAGTCCACAACAGCACATTGATTTGCTCAAAGATTTATTCTCGGCTTCATTTGCTTTTTATGGACCGATGCCATATATCATTGAGAAGTGCTTGTACAACATTTATGCTAAACGTGGCTGGAATCTTACACTCGGTTTTCACCCATTG
>CACYEJ010000469.1 GCA_902773395.1 uncultured Ruminococcus sp. | reverse complement strand
GCGAAGATTCAAAGTAGCGGTCTTCTCCATATCGATCACGCTCCTTTACCACTGTTGTAACGCTGGTTGCGGGATAAGTCAAGCTGCGTTTTCCGGAAGTTAGGTTAAAAAATTTGGAGCTTTCTCATGATCGGGTTCGCGCAGGGAAAGGGAGAAGACAAGGTTTTCTTATATTGGGCGAATGACTCGCTGTTCAGAGGTGTCAAGCGGATTATCACGAAATCTTAGCGATTTTTTGCAGTTTCTCACGCTTTCTGATTTCGTCCCGCGCTGCAAATCTGTTCTTGATAACAGAACTCATCTAATCCGCGGCCCCTTTCAATAATTACTCGTTTATAGAACATAGCAGCGCACGAACATTTTCTTCAAATAGTTTTGATTGTGGACATTTTTCAGTTACAGTTTTCCAATTCTCGCAAACTTGCTTTATTAGTTTTTCATAAGGCCTCTTGCTCTTTTTCTTTCCAGGAATCCGTATTCCATGATATGTTTTACTATGAGTGATAATATCCCATGGTGAATTAACGGCTTCAATATTCGGATAAGGTTCTTCAAATGCTGCTAGTATCCAAGAATCAGTCGAATCACAAGGAATTGTGATAACTACTGGAAGGTTGTCTTTATTATTAATCAATTCTGAAAGAATTCCCGTGAGATAGTTTACTCTTCCCTGAACGCTCCCATCACAGACACTGTTCGGTGGCAATGCTTGAATACACTGATGATTTATAGCAATGGGGCAATTCAACGGATGTTCAATCTTTTGCGCAGGACAAGCGACAATAACCTTTGTGCAGTATGCTTCTTTCTCGGCCCGGGCAACATCAGCATCCATCTGTATTATGAGAACATCAATTTGAGGAGTAATACCTCTCATATATTCGTTTAGAGAATCTGATTGCGTTTCGCACCAGCGCCAGACACCCTTCCAGCCATTACCGAATTGTGTTCCAAACTCTGGATTTGGTTGAATCCATATAAAATGATATGCTTGTCCCATAAATTGCGTAATCGTAGCACATATCATGTCATAATCACGGTCGCCTTCACAAACAATGCCAATGGTTATCATAGCAAATTAGGCACACCTCCAATTCTACCGGAGGTCCATAATTGAGATAACGACTGCTTCTCTTTTATCAGATCACTATTAATCTCAATTCGATTTACAGTTACATAACCAGTATTCCGAGAGCGATCCAGAGCAAAAAGTCTGATGTTGTCATTTGACAAATCCAAGCCATCGAGAACGAGCGGGTTGTGAGTTGAAAGGAACACGCTCTTTTTTTGATTAACAATCAGTTCGCTAATTTTCCGCATAACTGAACGTGCAAGTCTTGGATGCATAGCTTGATCAAAGTTGTCTACCGCAAAAATAGAAGGAGCTTTTGGATGAAGTGCTAGACAGTACATAAACAGTACATACAATGCACCTTCACTTGCATCGTAAGCTGTAAACTTCACTTTATCCTGTAGATATCTATCTTTAAATTCTAGTACTCGTCTGCTAACAGGAACAGCAGAGTTGACACGCTCTTTTGTTGGACTGCCAACAGTTATGGAGTCTGCCCAATCAATAAGCTCAAGTATTTCTTCAAGATATATCTGGTTGAAGCCATTGCCAACAACAACATCACCATCAATATCTTGAAGTATCTCCTCCAATGCCTCTGCAAGTCTTCCTCCATTTAGACCTATAGGGTTAGCCTGCTGAGGATCAGACACTATTCCGCGAAGTGCAGCTGTAAACGGTTGATAGATTGCATAATTTCTAAACGGTTCTACTGAGGTTCGGAGCTGCTGTAAATCACTGGTCTGCTCTGTTAGCATCATACTAACATAATTATCATAGTTTTCTTTTGAACGTCCGCTTCGTCCCCATATTTTTTCCCCGCCCTTAGAAAGCGATTCCGAATGATATCTCCATGCGTTATCTTCAGAAGGAGTGTTAAGATGAACTGCATATTGTAAAAGGTCTTTGCTGGTATCACCGTACCAGCGCATGTCGAATGAAATTGTCTGACTGCGCTTATCACCTTCAAATGCAGATTTGTAAAGGGTTGGGGCACTCAAACGTACACCTTTTCGCGAAAGAGAGTTACCATCTACGCGGTCTGTCATTGCTGCACATAAAACTCCGATTGCCTCAAGAAGTGTCGATTTTCCAGAACCGTTTGCGCCGACAAACACATTAACATATCCAGGAGAAAAGGATAGTTCCTTTAACGCTTTAAAATCGCGAATGGTTATTTGATCGATTTTCATTAAGAATCCCTCCTTATGGCCAAACAGTTATAAGTTAATGTTTCCCAATCTTTGAATTAACTATACACTTATCTGTACTTTCTGTCAAACTTAAAATGCACGATACTTTTTATTCCGCAAGAATGTGGAAGCTTTGTGCCGCCTTCGGTGAATCTTTCGGTAGCTATTCCGAAAAAACTGTGGTATTGTCCGTTCTGCAAAGGAGGGACGATTCCCATGATGAAGAAAATACAGTACGTTCCGCTGCGAAAAGGGCAGGTGGACAAGTATCTGGAAATGGCAAAGCGGGAAAATGCGTACCCCATCATTTATATCGGACTACAGTGCGGCCTGAGGCAAAGCGAGT
>CACYEJ010000468.1 GCA_902773395.1 uncultured Ruminococcus sp. | reverse complement strand
TGGGGCGTAATCCGACCTCGATTATAGTTCCTTGTCATAGAGTCATAGGTTCAAACGGAAGCCTTACAGGTTATGCCGGAGGGATAGGGCGCAAGGCGGCGCTGCTGAAATTGGAAGGTATCGCTTTATAACGATACGCTGCACTTTGCTAACTTATATTTTAGTAAAATATCAAAAGTAAAAATCACTTCCTGATATTTCCTGTTCTCCACCCTGGCTGTGATGATTTTTAAAAAAGTGAAACAAAGAAAAAATGCGAAAAAGGCAGACCCAAAATGAGTCTGCCTTTTTGCTAATTAACTATATTATTATCGATATACACTTATAAATTCGCTTATTCTAAATACATCATTGTATTTTTACCCGGAAGCATAGAATGATCCGCTTTATTTGTTGCATTCAAAAGCTCTATGCTTGTTTTTGAATGCAATAAATAGAACTCGTTAAATGCCTTCATAAAAAGGCTCATTGCTTCATAATCTTTATCTTTTGTTGCTGTTTCCATCGCACCATTAAGCCATTCTATATAATGATCAAGTGCTACTCGTTCTTCTGTTAACTTCGCACTTAAATACATCATATTCTTTTCATGGTTTTGATCAAGATATTTGAACATCACTTCCTGCTTTGCTTTAATTTCAGCTAAGTCTCTTTGCAAATTAGCCTTTATTGCAGCCCTTTGTGTTTTTTCATGTTCTTTTGTCATCTGATATTCTTTCACATCATTGGATATTGCTTTAATAACTTCAACCGCCGCAGTAATCGCTACAGTCTCTGCTCCTCCACCAGCGACACTGTTTACTATTCCCTTTGGTTCTGTAATATCTACAAAATCGACATCAATTATCTCATTCATAAAAACCACCTACTTTCCAAACAACTTACCATAAAAAGCTTTGTAAAACTGCGGATATGTACTTTTCATTGTCTCAATTAAGTAAAGAGAATTTGCAGCTAATTCCGTATTTGCAATATCTATGGATATATCCAACATTTTCATTGCGGTATTAAATATCTTATCATTTTGTTCCTTAAAATAACTATAAATAAGTTCTGCTTCTTTACGATTGTTTTCCAAATACCTACAATATACCCTGCACGCAGCACAATACTTCTCCGCTTGTACAATATCGTGATATGCTTCCATCAATCGATCCCCACTGCTGCAAACATCAAATATTACAGAATCAATGTTCATTTTAACCACCTATCAGCCAAGCAACACCCGAGAGCATATTATTGGTAAGAGTTAACTGATTGCTAACTCCCTTGTATTGCTCTGTAATCTGATAATTATTATCAATAAATTGTGTAGTCATAGATTCCGCAATCATTTTTGCTATCTGACTCAATGCAGAAACTTTCTCACTGCTGTATTCTCCATCAATCATTTCAGCTGTTTTACGGAACTTTCTCATTAATTCCTCGATTTGCCGCTTTTCGTCACTAATAAAATCAGGTATTTTTTGAACAGCATATTTGGCATTTCTTAGACGTTCACGGTGCATTTTCATTTCTTCCTTATACCGTCTTGCCCGATTTCTGTTTGCACGTGCTTCGTAATAATCCATTGTATTATCATGAAAAAAATCAGTAATCGAGGGCTGAACCCATGTTGCCAACACTTTATCAATCACATCAAGCTTCTCTTCTTGATGAACAGCGCATGAATCTAACTCATCAAAATTAACAAAAGTTGAAAGATTATACTGCTTATGGTTCGAATCTATATTACGCATTGTGCGATTAATCTCGCCTAATACATCCATCTTGTATCTTTGATACTCATCCACCTTGTTGGCAACCTTCCAGCAAGCTTCTTTAAGCGAGTAATATGCATCTTCGTATATTTTCTGACCTTGGCTAATACATTCTCTTGCTTGGTAATTATATTCTGCAATTTGTTTTCTGCGTTCGTAATTTTTTGCAGCATCATCAAATATTCCCATACGACCCTCTCCTACTCAATAAAAAGTGAACCGTAGTTAAACATCATACTTAAAGCTATCGCAATAGTACGAACCGGGCGAGCTGATTTTACGAAGCTTTGCAACACAAAAATCATTAGAGTATCTGAATTTTGCGCAATCATAACAATTTCTGTGCGACTCATCAAGAAAATCCGAACAACTACGATCATCCAAATCTACTGTTCTGCCGGATTTATTGCAATTTCTGCTGCCTCTTCCGGGAACATAGTATAAACAATCTCTGCACTGTGACATAAATATCGACCTCCTATAAAATGGTTAATCTCTGAACCTATAACAATAATAACTCCCCGGTGTTTCGATCGTTGTTCTGTTTTCCTTGCAAAAGAAGGTTATTCCCATATCCTTCCCTGCATCGCAGTCATAACAACAATCATGTGAATCATCAAGATAATTACCACAAGCACGCTGATCATATTCGACCTTGCACTTATTCTTATTACAGTAATCATCATCCTGCCACTTATACGTTCTTCCATAGTACAAACAATCTCCACAAGTTCTATCTGCCATAATATATCATCCTTTGTATTATCATACTAACCAATCAAAGCCCCTTCAGATCAACTTGAAATTTTATACAGAGTTTTTGTATTCTTTAAGTCGTTGCCTATCTTCGAAAAATCCCTTAAAGTAATAATAAAAACGACCTAAAGGGAAGATGAGAATGAAAACCGAACGTGAAAAAATATCAGACAAGATTGGCGAGCGCATACGCCGATTTCGAACCGAACAGCATTTAAGCCAGGAAGCTCTTGCACTTTCCTGCGAGATACACCCCGCGTACCTCGGCAGACTGGAGCGAGGCGAGAAATGCCCGACCGTTGATACGCTCTACAAGATCGCACAGGGCTTGAAGATACCGCTCTCCGAGCTTTTAGACGTGACCGCCGAGATAAACCCGACGCACAAAGCGGCTATCGACCGCATTGAAACCGCTATTTTCAGCCTGTCCGAAAGCGAAGCCGTTGAGATAGCCGAGATCATCGAAAAGCTCATCGCATTCAAGCGTGATAACGCCTGATCTCCTCCTCCGTCAGCTTCGGATCAAGGTCTAATATTTCGTACAGCCGCACAAGCAAATATGCATTTTGCTGTATATCGCCGATCGCATCCGCTTTATTATCTTCGCCGCATCTGCGCAGGAAAAACTCCAGTTCTCCGGTATAATATGCGTTTATAAGATCGTCTATGGCAAAATTCGCCGCAAGCTCCCGCAGTGAGCTTATCTCTTTTCCTCTCATCATCATTGCG
>CACYEJ010000467.1 GCA_902773395.1 uncultured Ruminococcus sp. | reverse complement strand
ATGTCTACCTCCATTGCGGACAGTCTTTGCTTTAGCGTACCGAGCATATTGCCGGCTATCTCTTTAATCTCATCGTGGGTAAGCTTATTGAACACAATTATATCGTCCACACGGTTAAGAAACTCCGGCTTGAATACCTTTTTAAGCTCTCCGAGAACAATCTCCTTAACGTTCTCGTTTGCGTTGTCCTGTGTATCGCTGTTGGCAAATCCGAGCTGCTTGCGGCTGTTATTCGTAATCAGCGACGCACCGACATTAGAAGTCATAACGATAATTGTATTCTTAAAATCAACCGTTCTGCCCTGAGAATCTGTCAATCTGCCGTCTTCGAGAATTTGCAGGAGCATATTAAACACATCGGGGTGAGCCTTTTCAATCTCGTCAAACAGAACTACCGAATACGGCTTTCTGCGAATCTTCTCCGTAAGCTGACCGCCCTCATCATAGCCGACATATCACGGAGGCGAACCAATAAGCTTGGCAACCGTATGCTTCTCCATGTACTCCGACATATCAAGACGTATCATTGCGTCCTCCGTGCCGAACATCGTCTGTGCAAGAGCTTTAGTAAGCTCTGTTTTTCCGACGCCCGTAGGACCTAAGAAGATAAACGAACCTATCGGACGCTTTGGGTCTTTTAGTCCTACCCTGCCCCTGCGAATTGCCTTTGCAACCGATGTAACAGCCTCATGCTGACCGATTACTCTCTCGTGCAGAATACTTTCAAGCTTGAGCAAGCGTTCACTTTCCTCCTGCGTAAGCTGCACTACCGGAACGCCTGTCCACATTGAAACGATATTTGCGATGTCCTCTGCCGTTACTTCGCCGCTGACGCCCTGAGTTTTCTCTTTCCATTCTCTCTTGGCGTTATCCTGCTGCTCTTTGAGCTTCTTAATTTTATCACGAATTTCCGCACAGCGTTCAAACTCCTGAGTATTAACGGCACTTTCAAGCTCACTTTCCTGAGCCTTAATTTCGTTTTCGATATTCTTCAAGCTATCCGGCGCTGTGTAAGCGTTCAGGCGTACTCTTGAAGCTGCTTCGTCAATAAGGTCAATCGCTTTATCGGGAAGATATCTGTCGTTAATATATCTTGAACTCAGGTTTACTGCTGCCTTGATTGCTTCATCGGTAATCTTCACCTTATGGTGAGCCTCGTACTTATCACGCAAGCCCTCCAGAATAGTAATCGACTCCTCCTGACTTGGTTCGCCTACCGTTACAGGCTGAAAACGTCTTTCAAGGGCTGCGTCCTTTTCGATATGCTTTCTGTACTCATTGAGCGTGGTTGCGCCTATTACCTGAAAATCACCCCTTGCCAAGCTTGGTTTAAGGATATTTGCGGCGTCTGCACTGCCCTCTGCCGAGCCTGCACCCACAATTGTATGAAGCTCATCTATAAACAGAATAATATCGCTTGAATTCTTGACCTCGTCAATAGCATTCTTAATACGCTCCTCGAAGTCACCTCTGTACTTTGTGCCTGCAATCATGCCTGTAAGGTCAAGGGAAAAAATCCTCTTATCTCTGAGAATTTCCGGCACCTCACCGTTTACAATTTTCAAAGCAAGTCCCTCTGCAACTGCCGTTTTTCCAACGCCGGGTTCGCCTATCAGGCAAGGATTATTTTTTGTTCGGCGTGACAGAATTTGAATAACTCTTTCAATTTCCTTTTCTCTGCCGATAACAGGGTCTATTTTACCGTCCCTTGCAAGCCTTGTCAAATCTCTGCCGAACTGCTCCAGCGTCTTAGTACCGCCCTTTTTGCCTCGTGGACCGTCTCCGAAGATATTAGGCATACTGTTGGCAAAGCCGCCCTCTGTGCGGTTATCGGTTGTAATACCGCTTACAATTTTCTTAGAAAGCTTTTCTATATCAACTCCAAGCTCTTCAAGAAAAGTCACTGCATAGCTGTCATTATCGTCAAGAAGTGCCAAGAGCAAATGTTCAGTGCCGATATAGCTGTGACCAAGCTTTGCACGAATGGCATTTGATTTTTCGATTACATGCTTTGCACGAGGTGTAAAGTCGTTTATAGTAAGGCGAACGGGGCTGTTGCCGGAGCCGATTTTATCTTCGGCTAGCTTTATTACCTTTTCAAAATCAACGTCCTCATCGGAAAGAGCCGACGCTGCAACGCCGCTGCCCTCCTTTAAAAGTCCCAGGAGAATATGCTCAGAACCAACCCAAGTGTGGCTCATCTGCTGAGCTATCTCAATACCAAGATTAACTGCGATATTTGCTTTTTGAGTAAATCCATGAAAATTATACATATATAAACCTCCCT
>CACYEJ010000466.1 GCA_902773395.1 uncultured Ruminococcus sp. | reverse complement strand
CAAAATCCGCCGGTAGCGATACCGTACCGGTTCGAGTCCGGTCACCGGCACCAAAAAGAGCAGTTTTTCGACTGCTCTTTTTCTTTTTCCAAAATAACTCAAAATGCCCGGAATCGGCTTGAATACTGGGGTTCTGCGACTTTCTACGATTAAGTTGAGTTTAGTCAAATGAGCTTTAATCAGCTTAAAATGCTGTCAAATTTACTGTCATTTGCAGTCGGACAGGCAGCGAAAAACTGCATTATAACTGAGAAAACCAGTTATCAGTCAAATAAACATGCTGTCAATTCTCCTCTGACAGTGAAATAATTAGATTTATCCAAAGGTAGCCATTCGTTTTCTATTATCCGTTCCATTCAATCACGTTTTTAATAATGTGAGGTATCACTATTGCTTGGAGGCTATCTATGGCAAACTTTATCGAAGAATTATTCTATCATAATATCGACCCGCAGGCTCGCATGGTCAGCAACGGCAGCAATCTGCAAAAGCAGTTAGGCTTGCTTTCAGATTATGAGGAACAGTTGACGAGAACGCTCAAAGACGATGAAAGAAAACTGTTCTTGGGTTTTGCCAATGCAATTAGCGAGGTTCAGGCTGAATCTCATTTAGACAGCTTTATTGTCGGCTTCCGCTTGGGAGCACGGTTTGTGTTTTATACTTTTGTTGATAATGCGGCGCCTTATTCTGATTTGATTGAGAAAAACTAAATACTGTGAAGGTGAAGCATTTGAGCAGCGTTTTCTTTTCTATGGCTTTTCTATGTGCAAATGTTCTAAAAGTATATATATCTTTTTTGGATTGCATAACGATTTTGAATATGGTAAAATATAAATGCGACGTAAACTGAATACTATTTCCATTCGTAAATATGGTTTTTTAACTTTTGGTAAAAACGCATGCTCTGCTAAAGCATACTTGTGTCTTGGTAAATGGTTTTCGTCGCAGTTAATCGGAGTTGTCCGTTTTTCTGCGCAGCTTCGGCTGCGCATTTTTATTTCGAGGAGGAGTTTATATGTTGAAGAAAATGATGTCACTTTTATTGTCACTTGTTATTATTGCTGGAGTAGTAATAGTTACACCGTTCGCCGCAGGCGCTACAAGTACTGATAGTATTTCAGTAGGAGACTGTATTACACTTGGTAGTTATTTAGGCGAGCCTATCGTTTGGCGATGTGTTGCGATAGATGAAAACGGTCCCCTTATGTTGAGCGATAAGATTCTTTGTAAAAAGAGTTTTGATGCGGCTTATTCTGGCTATAACAATTATTATCGAGAAAGATATGGTAGTAATAATTGGAAAACCTCTTGTATTCGACAATGGCTCAATACCTCTGGTAAAGTTACATGGAATGGATCTTCTCCATCTTTAAATAATATTTTTGGTACTAATAATTATGAAAATGAAAGTGGTTTCTTATCTTGTTTTAGCTATGATGAATTGAATTGTATTAAAGAAGTTACACTTTCGACTTTTCTTAACAGTTTAGATGCTTCTACTGCAGATGGAGGTAATTCAAAGTTTGATTTTAATGCTAATGGTGAAAGTTTCAATATTCTATTTAACACATTGAATTCTTCAACAAATAAATGGTATATAAATACAGTGGATAAAATATTCCTTCTTGATCCATATCAATTACAATCTGCTGTTAGAAGTATAGGTGAGGAATACATAGGTTCAGTAGATTCTTATTTTTTGCGCCTACCCTGCAATACTGGAATGTCTTATGAAAACATTGCTTTAGTAAAAGGTGGAACTATCATTGATTATACAAGCGCAAACTTTTCCGACAATGGTATCCGTCCTGCATTTTACCTGAATATGGATATAAAAGATGTCAGCTCACGAAAATATCATTTTTTGAATTCATCAGGTTCCAATACAATTGCATTGAACGATGTAGTTACTTGTGCTGTTTCTAAAACAGAAGGAAACCTTGAAGGAGATTTATATGATTGTCAACTTCTGAGTTGGAAGTCAAGCAACGAAAGTGTAGTAAAAATTGTTGATAAAAAAGAAAACTATTCTCAATGTACTATAAAGGCAGTTGGATACGGAACCACCAAATTATCATTTTATGTAGGTTCTGCTCAGATATGTGAAGCTACATTGAAAGTGGGTATGTCTCAGGAAATACTAAAAGATAATTCTACGATAACTATGCTGAAATATGCACATCAGTCGGGAACTGATATTCTAAATGACTATAGTATCGGCGATACCCTTAAAGTTGTTGGCGCAACAATTATTTCAGGAAAGATTTTCAGTTATGTTGCTGATGATATTGTTGCCAGTTTTAGCGGAGACACTGTGGAAGATAATGCTCTTGATGAAATAACATTAAGCGTAATGAAGAATTATTTTGCGTATGGTGACCCTCTTGGACAAAAAACAGTAAATGGATATAAGGATTCTTGGAAAAAATTCAAAACAGGAATGAAAGCGATCAAAACCCTGAAAAAAGAGAACAAGAATGACCAGGCCATAAAAGTAGCTAAGAAAACTATAGAAAATTCGACAGATTTAAAAGAGGGCAAAATTGACAAGCTATTCAAAGGCTTTAGTGCGATTTCTCCGTATATTGACGGAGCATTTACATATTATGAATTAGCGGCAACTGCTGCAATGCTTCATGAGTTTGATAAAGCAACTGTAGAAAGTCTGATAGATGCCTTCCCGAGAAACTCAACCGCATATGATGCTCTTAGTCGGCTGTATATTAATATGAGAACTAATGAAGAGCAGTATATTATTGATAATTTTGCTAAGAAATCACTTGCAAAAGCGTTAGGTGAGTTTTTTGAAACGACAGTATTTCTCGGAAATAAAGGAGTTCAAGAAGCGGTTTCTACTGCAGCAAGTATTTTTTCGATGGTTTATAACGATATGGGCGGTGTCGGTATGGAGGAAATAAATAAAGCCAGAGCAATAAACAGATTAGCAAATGATGCGCTTAAGGCGCTGAAAAACAATGATGACAGCTACATGCGGGAAATGCTGTTTAATTTTTGTGTTAGCTCCATTAAAGTTGAATTAGTGAATTGTATCAAGGTTTGCAAGAATTCTTCAGCTGATTTAAAGAGCAGTGCAAAGTATTATCAAGGAAAGGTTAATAAACTAACTTATGAGAAATATATTAAAAATTGCGTAAATGAATATAATAATCCGAAAGGTGTTTCGTTTGATAATCCCGACTTGGAAAGATATAAAATCAGCGTAAAAAAAATGTCGGGAAATAAGAATTTACCTTCGGTCGGAGCAAATGAGGACGAAAGCATTACCAATGAAAATGAGTTAATCATACCATCTTCTACAGAAGACTATTTGGTAACATCTATTTCGGAAAACGGATTTGCAAATCTGGAAGGCGTTACCACAATCTATGTTCCGGAATCAGTTGAGGAGATCGGTGCTTCCGCGTTTTATAATTGTGTCGATACACAAAATATCACTTTAGGAAATAAAGTGATATCTATCGGCGAAAAAGCGTTTATGAATTGCTCTAATCTCTCGTCAATCAATTTGAATGCAAATCTCAATACCATCAAAGAGTCTGCGTTTGAAAACTGCTCTAAACTGACAAGTGTTGTTTTGTGTAAAGAGCTTTCCGAGCTTGGCGATAAGGCGTTCGCAAATTGTGAATCGCTGTCACCCGTTTTTGTGTTTAATCCTACATTGGTAATTCCCGACGCGGCATTTGAAAACTGCAAGAATTTGACTATTTACGGATATTCCGGAAGTACAGCTGAAGAATACGCAAATCTCCACAATATTCAATTTAAAAATATCGGCGACAGTGCTGACGACATCAAAGTTAACTACGACGGTGAACCGACAGTAGAACTCTATGGAAGTGTAAATGCTGATAATATCTCGCTTAATATCACTTACAGCGATGGTACAATCGAAACCGTTACCGATGGTTTTGCAGTAGCTTGCGATACTTCTTCCGTCGGCAAGAAAAACGCCGTTGTGATTTACGGAAGTGCTTACACAACATTTGAGGTTGATGTAATAAGCAGTATTCCTACGGAAATTAGCTTTAATACACAAGGCTATGCTATGGTTATTGGAGAAAGACATATTCCTGATGTAATAGTCTCACCTGAACGCTCAGATTATCAAATTATGTTAACTTCCGGCGACGAATCGGTTGTAAAAATAGAAGGAGATTCAATTGTTGCTGTCGGAGAAGGTGTTGCCGAAGTAACTGCATCGTCACTTGACGGAAGTATAAGCACGAAGTGTTCTGTTTCTGTTGGAACTGATCAGTTAATTGATTGTAATGACGGCTTATTTGATCCTGTCTTTTTTATCGCCCCTTACGATGGTGAGTATAGCTTCACGATTGAGTCAAATGACGCAACAATTACAATGATTGACAGTACAGGCAGAACGCTTGAAAGAGAGGAAAAAGCACAGGACGGCGTGTTAAACTTTGTCGAAAAATTAAATAAAGACGAGGCGTACCTGGCTTTTGTATCAACAAAGAATATCTGTGCTCTTCAGATAAATGACGCGTCAGTTACAACCAAGTCAAAACCTGAGATTTATTCATTAGGTGTTTCGCTTGAAGGTTTTGAGTTTTATGACGATAATTACCTCGATAATGTTCTTGCCAACACAAGAGCAACTCTCATTGTGAATGGTGAAGAATGTAAAAATGATGGAACGGGAAATTTTGTCGGAAAGAATTACACCGTAAAGGTTGCAGATTATCTTGTAGTTGAACAGGAATCTGAGAACGACAGTCATCCCAAAATAAAAGTGACACTATTCTTTAACGAATCCGGATATAATTGGAAGACTTCCAAACAGATTGATTTTACTTTGGAATATTGGAGTGTAAGCCCGCAGCCATATACCGAAAGCAAAGCTATATTTGTTAAGAAGCCTAATGTTGTTAGTGATGAACCCGTAAGTAACATGGATGGTGCAGAGTTACTGATTACATTAAGCGTTCCGGAAAATGGGATATCTGTCAACAGAACAATTGTTTTCGGAAAAGACTTTGAAATAGAAACTTATCCCGACAGTGAAGAGTACGCTGTGAATTACACATTTGGCGGATTTGAAGAAGGAACCTATCATATATGGATGAGCAATGCCGCTGAAGAATATTTTCAAATGGTAGTCGTACTTGAAGCAACGGATTCCGAGACTTATTACGTTGATGAAAGCTTCTATAATAAGAATACATTTAGAAACGCATACGATGAAGAAACTATTATCGGCGATGTAAACGGTGACGGAGCAGTCAACAGCGCCGACAGGATTTATCTGACGCGTTATCTCGCCAAATGGGACGGTTTCACAAGCATTGACGAAAAAGCCGCCGATGTAAACGCCGACGGCAAGGTCAACGCGAAGGACAGGATCATCCTCTCAAGGCATATCGCGAAGTGGCAGGGCTATGAAACCCTGCCGTACAAAGGCTGACACAAATCAATAATTTAACTCAGAGGGCTGACGCATTAAGCGATTATTTCCGAAAACGTCATT
>CACYEJ010000465.1 GCA_902773395.1 uncultured Ruminococcus sp. | reverse complement strand
ATTCTGGTTGCCAAAAATACGTTTAAAGATAATATCAAGTTTAAGCTTGACAATTTTTGCTTCACTGTTCATAGGAATCACCCCTAGTAAGAGTATGATTTTCTTTAAATATATTTTACCATATTATAAAGAAAATATCAAGATTATCGTTTCAGATATAAAAGTTTTAGTAATGAAGAAAATTGGTAAGGTTAAAAATAAACATAATAAAAAAATTTGAAAATTCTTGAATAAAACCCTTGACAAATCATAGGATAAATGTATAATTATAAGTAGATTAGCACTCAACCACTTAGAGTGCTAATGCAATCGAGGTGGAAAAATTGCAGCCCGCACAACGAAAGCTTAAAATACTAAAGGCTATTGTCGAAGCATATATTGAAAGCGGCGAGCCTGTCGGTTCTAAGGTGCTTTGCAATTTGCTTGATTTTCCAGTTTCCTCCGCAACGGTGAGGAACGAAATGGCGGAGCTGTCAGAGCTGGGTTTGCTTACTCAGCCGCACACCTCAGCAGGCAGAGTTCCTTCTGAGAACGGCTATCGCTATTATGTTGAGAGTCTTATGGAGCGTAAGAAGCTAAGCGGAAATGACAAAGCGTTTATTTATGATTCGCTGAGTGCTTCTAGCGATGACCCCGAAAAGCTTCTGCATACGGCTTCGCATACTGCTTCTCAGATGACAAATTCTTGTGTTATTGCCACAACTCCTTCTTCTCGTGATGCGAGAATTCATAGTCTTAAATTTGTTCAGACCGGCAGACAGACATGTATGGTTGTGCTGATTACTTCGAGCGGCTTAATTAAGACAAAGCTTTTTAAATGCGATTATATGATAACACCTGATATCGTGCGTATTTACGAAACGCTATTTAACCGCAATATGGAGGGCTTGCCGGTAAAGGGAATTACTCCCGCTTTTGTGCAGACTATGGCAGCGGAAATGGGAGAGCTTGCAATGCTTGTGCCGAGTGTCTTGGGTGCAATAATGGAAGCGTGTTCCGGAGTAAGCGGGTTCAGTATGGCGGTTTCAGGCAGAGTGAATTTGTTGGTAAATAGGGAAACAGATTTAAATTCAATGAGAGAATTAACTGCATTTCTACATTCAGATGAAGTATTAGAGTCGCTGATAATCGGTATTAAGGATAAGAGTATTAAGATTGGTTCGGAAATAGGTTTTAATGCGTTGAGAAACTACAGCGTGATTTCTTTGCCCTACATGATTGAATCGGGCAGCGGCGGACTTATGACGGCGATTGTACCTATGCGTTCTGATTATTCTTATGTGATGTCAGTGATTGAATATGTGACCGAATGTGTGAGCACAATATTAAAGGATTTACTTATGATAGAAAATTAAGATGTGATTATACATCGTTGAAAGGATGATTAAATATGGCAGATAAGGATACAGAGCCTCAGAAGGAAGAACAGATATCCGATGCAGCTAATACCGAACCGGCGGCAGATGCAGCCGTGGAGGAAACAACCGTTGATAACACAGCCAATAATGTATCCGAAGAGCTGAGCGAAGACGCTGCAAAGATTGCCGAGATTGAAAAGCAGCTTGCAGACGAAAAGGAAAAGCTTTTGAGAACTGCCGCTGAGTATGCTAATTTCAGAAGCAGAACAGAGAGGGAAAAGGCTGCAATTTACGCAAATGCCGTTTCTGATACAGTAAAGGAGCTTTTACCGATAGCCGATAGTCTGGACAGAGCGATTCAGGCGTCAGCAAATGCCCCTGAGGAATTTAAAAAAGGTCTTGAAATGATGTACAGTCAGTTGACAAAATCGTTTGAGAAGCTAAATATCTCGGCGTTCGGCGAGGTAGGAGAGGAGTTTAATCCGGAGCTTCACAATGCGATTTCCAGCGTTGACAGTGACGAGCTTGAATCTGATACTATCGCAATGGTTTATCAAAAGGGCTACAAAGTTGGCGATAAGATAATCAGACATTGCATGGTGCAGACAGTTAATTAAAATAAATAGTTATACAGATAATTACATATAATTTGAAAGGAAGATTTTATTATGGCTAAAACAATAGGTATAGATTTAGGTACAACAAATTCATGCGTAGCAGTTATTGAGGGCGGCGAGCCGGTTGTAATTGCTAACGCAGAGGGTGCAAGAACAACTCCGTCAGTAGTAGGTTTCTCAAAGACAGGTGAGCGTCTTGTTGGTCAGATTGCAAAGCGTCAGGCTGTTTCTAACCCGACAAAGACAGTCAGCTCCATTAAGAGAGAAATGGGTACTAACTATAAGGTGAACATTGACGACAAGAGCTATACACCTGAGCAGATTTCAGCAATGATTCTTCAGAAGCTAAAGGCTGATGCAGAGGCTTATCTTGGCGAAACTGTTACTCAGGCAGTAATTACAGTTCCGGCTTACTTCACAGACTCACAAAGACAGGCTACAAAAAATGCCGGTCAGATTGCAGGTCTTGAGGTTAAGAGAATTATCAACGAGCCTACGGCAGCAGCTCTTTCTTACGGTATCGACAAGGAGAACGACCAGAAGGTTATGGTTTATGACCTCGGCGGCGGTACATTCGATGTATCAATCATTGAAATGGGCGACGGCGTTCAGGAGGTTCTTGCTACGGCAGGTAACAACAGACTTGGCGGTGATGACTTCGACCAGAGAATTATTGATTGGATGATTAAGTCATTTAAGGCTGAAACAGGCGTAGACCTCGGCAAGGATAAGACAACGCTTCAAAGACTTAAAGAAGCTGCTGAAAAAGCAAAGATTGAGCTTTCGGGCGTAACAAGTGCAGCAATTAACATTCCGTTTATCTGGCAGGACGAGAACGGTCCTATGCACCTTGACCTTAATCTTACAAGAGCAAAGTTTGACGAGCTTACAGCAGACCTCGTTCTCAGCACAATGGGTCCTGTAAAGAGTGCTTTGAGCGACAGCGGTCTTTCTATTAACGAGATTGACAAGGTTCTTATGGTAGGCGGTTCTTCAAGAATTCCGGCTGTTATCAACGCTGTAAAGAACTTCATCGGCAAAGAGCCGTTTAAGGGTATTAACCCTGATGAGTGTGTTGCAATCGGCGCAGCTATTCAGGCAGGCGTTCTCGGCGGTGAGGTAGAGGGCTTGCTTCTCCTCGATGTTACTCCGCTTTCACTTGGCGTTGAAACAATGGGCGGTGTTATGACTAAGATTATCGAGAGAAACACAACCATTCCTACTAAGAAGAGCCAGATTTTCTCCACGGCTGCCGACAATCAGCCACAGGTTGAGATTAACGTTCTTCAGGGTGAGAGAGAGTTTGCAAGAGATAACAAGCAGCTCGGCAGATTTATTCTTTCGGGAATTGCTCCGGCTCCAAGAGGTATTCCTCAGATTGAGGTAACATTTGATATCGACTCCAACGGTATTGTAAACGTATCTGCAAAGGACCTCGGCACAGGCAAGGAGCAGAAGGTAACAATTACTTCCAACACAAATATGAGCAAGGAAGATATTGAGAAAGCTGTTCAGGAAGCAGAGAGATATGCTGCTGAGGATAAGAAGAGAAGAGAAGCTGTAGACGCTAAGAACGAGGCTGAGAGCATGGCATATGCAGCAGAGAAGGTTATCAAGGAGAACGGCGACAAGATTGACACTTCCGATAAGAGTGATGTTGAGGCTAAGGTTGCAGCAGTAAGAAGCGCAATTTCTTCCGACAACGCAGACCAGATTAAGGCTGCAAAGGAAGAGCTTGAAAAGACAATTCAGGCTGTATCCACAAAGCTTTATCAGCAGGGAGCAGCTGCTCAGCAGGCTACAGCGGAACCGACACCGGATATGGGCGGCTACGCAGCAGGCGGCGACGACGACAACGGCAATGTTTACGATGCCGACTTCAAAGATGTAGACTAATTTTTAAATACGAGAAGATAGTCTTTGTTATGATTTAGTTTTCGAACCCGACCAAAAGTCACTATTTAGCAGGGAGTTTTAGGTTACTATATTATAGTTTATCTAAGAACTTACTAACCACTTTTAAGGTTTGAGTAATAAGAAAAATCATAAAAAAATATAATGAATTCGCCGGGTTAGGTTAATTTTAACTCGGCGAATTCTGCAAGATGATATTTATATAATAAATCATACACTAATTTACATAGTGTAATTAATAAAATTTTTCCGTTTTAATACTTGCATTTAACGACAAAAAATATTACAATCATATAGGGTGTTTTTATTCCCGAATTAAATGCAAGTATTAGAAAAGAAAAGTTATTAATGCTATATTGTTTGTCGGCGCAGACCGGCTAATTTACATAGGAGGGCTAACCTTGGCTGATAAAAGAGATTACTATGAGGTTTTGGGCGTTGAGAAAAGTGCGTCCGATGATGAAATAAAAAAAGCATTCAGAAAAAAAGCAAAAATGTATCACCCCGACCTTCACCCCGATGATAAGGAAGCGGAGAAAAAATTTAAAGAAGTAAACGAAGCCTACGAGATTCTTTCAGATAAAGATAAAAAAGCTCGTTACGACCAGTTCGGTCATGCAGGTGTTGACCCGAATTACGGCGGCGGCGCAGGCGGCTATGGTTCGTATGCAGGCGGCTTTGATATGGACGATATACTCAACAGCTTTTTCGGCGGATTTGGCGGCAGACGTCAGTCAAACCCGAACGCTCCAAGACGAGGCAACGATGTTGAAACAATTTGCAGCGTGTCTTTTGAAGAGGCTGCAAAGGGCTGCAAAAAAAAGGTTGCTTTTCAGCGTATCGAAAATTGTGACGAGTGCGACGGCTCAGGCGCTAAAAAGGGTACATCTCCCAAAACCTGCTCAGCATGCGGCGGTTCAGGTCAGGTGAAGATAAACTCCCGTACTCCGTTCGGCGTTGTTCAAACAACAAGAGCTTGCGATGCGTGCGGCGGCAGAGGCAGAATTGTAGAGAATCCTTGTCCACGATGCGACGGCAAGGGCAGAATAAGAAAGAAGCTTGAAGAGGAATTCAATATTCCGGCTGGTGTTGACGACGGTCAAAGACTCAGCGTAGGCGGACGTGGCAACGCCGGTATTAATCATGGTCCGGCAGGAGATTTGTACATAACTATCAGCGTCAGACCGCACCCGATTTTTGAGAGAAAGGGCAACGATGTTTATTGCGAATTGCCGCTTACATTTGTTCAGGCTTGCCTTGGTGCAGAGGTAGTTGTGCCGACGCTTGACGGTAAAGTGACCTACAGCGTGAAAGAGGGTACTCAGCCGGGCGACAGATTCAGATTAAAGGGAAGAGGTATTCAAAGCCTTAACGGCAGAGGCAAGGGCGACCAGTACGTAACAGTTACTATTGAAGTGCCAAAGAATCTTTCAAAGCGTCAGAAAGAACTATTGCAGGAGTTTGACGGAAATTCCAGCGAGAGAAATTATGTGAAGAGAAAAGGTTTCTTTAATAAGATAAAGGACCTCTTTGAGGAATAATCAGCACGGCTTCACGAAATATAAAAGAATCGTCAAGGGGAACAAAACAATAGCTTCTGTTCCCCTGAAGCTGTATCATAAAGGAGCATATAAAATATGAACGATTGGACAGAAATAAAAATCAGTGTGCCTAACAAGTATATTGACCTTGCAGGCGACATTTCGCAAATGGTAGTGCCTTACGGTATTTATATCGAGGATTATTCAATGCTGGAGCAAGAGGTTGAAGAAATAGCCCACATTGACCTGATTGACGAGGAGCTGCTGCAAAAGGACCGCTCAAAGGGGATAGTACACGTTTACATAAGTCCCGAAGAGAATCCGCAGGAGGCAGTGTCTTTTCTGAGCGAACGCTACAAAAGCGAGGGAATACCATTTGAAATTGAGTGTGACAGCTGTATTGAGGAGGATTGGCTCAACAACTGGAAGCAGTATTTTAACCCCATTCCCATAGGCGAGAAGCTGCTAATCAGACCCACATGGAGAGATAACTACACCGCAGATGACAGAGTTGTGCTGAATCTTGACCCTGGGCTTGCGTTCGGTACAGGTACTCACGAAACAACAAGACTTGTTTTGCAGGTGATTGAGAAGTATGCGGAGGCTGGAAAGAAATTTCTTGACATCGGCTGCGGAAGCGGAATTTTGGCAGTAGCAGGCTTGCTGCTTGGCTGCGACAGTGCGGTAGGCGTTGATATTGACGAAATGGCTGTTAAGACTGCAAAAGAGAATGCTGAGCTTAATAATGTTGCTGATAGGTTCGAGGTGATTTGCGGCAATCTCGCTGATAAGATTAGCGGCAAATATGATATTGTTGCAGCGAATATAGTTGCCGACGCTATTATTGCACTTAGCAGCGATGTTGATAAGTTCATGAACGAGGACAGCGTTTATATTATGAGCGGAATTATTGATGTAAGGAGTGCCGAGGTAGAGGCGGCTGTTAGTGAGAAATTCACGATTATCGAGAAGTACGAAGAGAACGGCTGGGTGTGTTTGGCTGCAAAGCTGAAATAAAATCTTGACCTTAGAAAAATTTGTGGTACAATTAAAATATGAGAAAATAAAAAGGAGGAATTATCAAATATGAACAAGAGAAACAAAGAAGCATTAAATATGTTCTTTTCGGCTTTCATGGTGGTTGCATATGTAATTTGCTGTTATTTTATAATTCAGCTTTCGTCTACGATGACTAATGTAACGTTACAGACCGGCGTTACAATTGTGCTGGTTATTTTCTTTGGCGTAATGCTTTTTTATGCAACGAGAGTGGGCGACGGCAAACAGATTGTAAGGTTTAGTCCGTCGGTGCTTATTTTAATGGTTCTGCCGTCGCTGTATGCAATATGCGCGTTTTTTGCGGTGGGGCTTCCGCTTCATACTCAGATTACCGAAAATAGTGTGATTATGTATCTTGCCGCAGTAACATTAGGCTACGGGCTTCCGTACACGTTTACAAGCGGATTTGAAATGGTAGATGCGGAAGATGTCTTTTATCCGGAACGCTCCGAAGAAATGGATAAACAAGACAATAAAAAAGAAAACAAAACAAATAAAAAGAGTAATAAAAAGAAATAATAATAACGTGTGGGGCGGACTAACTACAGTTCGCCCTTATATTGAATAGGAGGCAAAAACGAAATGGGCTGTACACATGACTGTAATAGCTGTTCGTCAAGCTGTAGCAGCGATACGAAGAATAGCTTTCAACAAGAGATTAATGCTCAGAGCAGCGTAAAAAAGGTGATAGGAATTGTAAGCGGAAAGGGCGGAGTAGGAAAATCCGCAGTTACCTCAATGCTTGCGGCGGCTGCAAACCGAGAGGGGCTAAAGACGGCTGTACTTGACGCTGATATAACAGGTCCGTCAATACCAAAGGTGTTTGGACTTAAAAACAGAGCAAGGGCAAATCCGGACGGAATTTTACCTGAGCTTACAAAGACGGGAATCAAAGTAATGTCGGTGAATCTTCTTTTAGAGAGCGAAACAGACCCGGTTGTATGGAGAGGACCTGTTATTTCAGGAACGGTAAAGCAGTTCTGGACGGACGTAATATGGGGCGATGTAGACTATATGTTTGTAGATATGCCGCCGGGTACGGGAGATGTAGCGTTGACGGTGTTTCAGTCGCTGCCGATTGACGGAATAATTATAGTAACATCACCGCAGGAGCTTGTGTCGATGATTGTTGAGAAGGCAGTGAAAATGGCTGATATGATGAATATTCCTATTCTTGGATTAGTAGAGAATATGAGCTATTTTGAATGTCCCGATTGCGGCGGAAGACACAGTATATTTGGAGAAAGCCGAATAGAAGAAACTGCATCTCAGTTTGGAACGAGTGTGCTTGCGAAGCTGCCGATTGACCCTGAGCTTGCGAGATGTGCCGATGAGGGCAGCGTTGAAAATTATCAAAGCGAAGATATTGACAAGGCTTTGGGGGAGTTAATCTCAAAGCTGAGCGACAGAAAATGATAGTTTAAACGTACAGAAAATAATCTGATTTCAACCGTAAGGATACAGCATAATTATTCTAACGGTTGAAATTAGGTAAAGTATGACTAATCAATTACTCGATTGAGGCTGTCCCGGAAATTAGATGACTGAAAAATTTTTATTCATGTATACTTTAAAGAAAAGCTGCATATAATAGAAAAGAACAAGTAAGATATTTGTGAAATAAAGATTATTGTTTTAACAGTTTTTTTAGTGATAATTATATAAATTTGTGAACAAATAACAGACTTTAATAAAAATAAAAATTCATGAAAAAAACTGTTGACAAAAGCATGTTGCAGTGATATAATATATAACTGTTGGGGGCAGACAAAGCCTGATACGAAAAATAAATATCGCGGAGTGGAGCAGTTTGGTAGCTCGTCGGGCTCATAACCCGAAGGTCGTAGGTTCAAATCCTGCCTCCGCAACCAGTGCCGAGCGGCACTTGCAATACGCACTCGAAGTTTGTCGGGTGCGTAATTTTTTTTGCCTGCGTCAGGATCTTTTTATATTCACACATCAATTCAGCACGGTTTAAACACTGAGTTTTTGCCGTGTTTCGTATTTTGAATAAAAAGAGCAAAGCCGCCAAGCTCCGCTCTCTTTTTGATATTATTCATCTTCAAGCATAATATCAAAATGCCGTCTATATCGTGATGGTATTCTTATATCACATAAGTAACCCATTTCCGAAAGAAACTCAGATATTGCACTAATACCGTCACGGTAAAAAGTTTTGATACGTCTTGACTTGTATGTGATGTTCTTATAATCCGGAGGACAAATAAAAGTCCAGTCTGCACCTTCTTTGTCAAATATAATCCTATAGAACTTATCAATATCGCTTCCGTTATATCCAACTTTACTTAACAAAATGTGATGTTCTACACCGTCGTCAATGTGGCATACATAAGCCTTAGAGCCGTCAAAGGATATTACAGCCATTAAAGGCTCGTTCTTATTGATAGCGTTTTCTACGTTTTCATAATCGTTGTATTTGGTTATTTCCATTATATCACCTTTATTCTTTTGTATCTTCTGCATACTCCATTATATCACCCGTCTGGCGGTTAAGAGTCCTGCAAAGTTTTTCTATTGTCTATGTAGTTACACTTTTTCCGTTTTTTAAAGCAATATGAATTTTGCGGATTCAGGGTATATTCCAAAATGTTAATTACTACCCTCTACTTTATTATAACATAAAAGTTTAAGAAAATCACCTAAATCAAGAACAAATAAAGGTCGTGAATAGGTTGATACCTGAAGGGCGTAGGTTCAAATCCTGACTCCGCAACCAGCAATAAGCACCGCACGCAAAACGCACTTGAATATTGTCGGGTACGTAATTTTTTTATATATTAATATTTCAATTCAACACGGTT
>CACYEJ010000464.1 GCA_902773395.1 uncultured Ruminococcus sp. | reverse complement strand
AAAGTTGCCGGGGTTCTTTTGTCTGTTCTTCCACATATTAAGCTCACGAAGCTCAATGGGAACAATCTCACCGTCAATCACTTTAAAGGTTTTTCCCGAACGGGAATCAGTGTAAATTTTACAAAATTCATTTTCGACTTGCAAACTAATGGTGTCACTCAATTCAAATTTTATTCTTGTACTTTTCGGCTTGCTGCCTTTAGTATTATCAAGCATCGAAATCACTCCTTTATTAAAAATTTTACTATATTTTGCTTTCTTTTTCAATAGATTTTATCGCAATTTTAAGCGATTTTTTTGAATAATTTTAATTTTTTCAAAAAATCACAAAACGCTATATTGAATTTTGGTTAAAAAGTAAAAGTCAATGATTTTAATTATAAATTTAAAAGAAATTTATTGTGTAGAATAACAAGTCGAATTTTTTTATTTGTGCAAAATTTACAAATATTCATGTAAAAAATCCTCAACCACCCCACCATGCTACCATTAAATTCTGAATAAAACATAAATCTTTGGTAAGCATATTGGCGTTCTCCAAAGCAATTAACCGCAATTAATTTTTAAAATCTCGAATATGCTAAGCATGCACCATATAAAACATATATATTTTTCAATTAAACTTAACATTAACTTAATAAAAAAAGGGGTTGCAAATTTTTTAGAAATGTTATAGAATATACTGTAGATATTTTAAAGCTAAGGAGAGAAAAAGTATGTATAAAAAATATGCTGCTCTTATCCTTGCCGGCGTTATTGCACTATGCTCAGCAATGACAGGCTGCGACGATAAGGACACAGGCAAAACAGACAGTTCAAAAGCATCGAATTCAACGGCTTCTTCTCAGGGAAGTGATAATTCCTCTGCGGAAATTCCGGAGTACACTATTGAGGAATTAGGTTTAGGCACAGACTATTTTGACGACAAAGAACACAAAGCAGGCTACCAGCTGGAAACTCCTGACGTTGGTGAAGAAATTGCAATCATGCACACAAGCATGGGCGACATTTCAATGAGATTCTTTCCGGAGGCTGCGCCGAACACAGTTGAGAACTTTGTGACACACGCCAAAGAGGGTTACTATGACGGTTTGATTTTCCACAGAGTTATCGAAGGCTTTATGATTCAGGGCGGAGATCCGCTTGGAACAGGCATGGGCGGAGAGAGTGTGAGCGGCGAGCCGTTTGCAGACGAATTCTCCAACAAGCTGCTTAACATCAGAGGTTCTGTCGCAATGGCTAACAGCGGTGCAGACACAAACGGCAGCCAGTTCTTTATTAACCAGAACAAGAATGTTGATATGGCTATGTACGAAACGGTATGGAAGCAGACTTACGCTGCACTTTGCGAGCAGAAGGCTCACGGCACACTTGAAAGCACTCTTGACTACTACAAAAACGCTGCATACACTCAGTTCTATGACACAGAGCTTGTGCCGGACGATGTTAAGAAGCTTTACGAGAAAGTAGGCGGCAACCCGTCACTGGACGGAGCATTTAATGTAGCAGACAGAGGTCACACAGTATTTGCTCAGGTTATTGACGGAATGGACGTTGTTGACAAAATCGCAGCCGTTCCAAAAGATTATGAAACCAACAAGCCTGTTGAAGACGTTGTAATCGAATCTATTGAAATTGTAAAATACAAGTAATAAAATAAAGCTGCAAGCTAAAAACAATTAGCACCGATCATATTTAACGATCGGTGCTTTTTTCTGTTTATAATATTACTGCTTATATTAATTATATTTTAAGAATATTATGATTTTTTTACTATTTGCAAAGCATCAAATAATTATATCCCCGACAATGCCGCTGTAGTTCGCTTTTCCCAGTCATTATCCGTGATGACAGTCGCCTGCAAATCAGACATACTATACACTACGGAATACTGTAATTTTGACGGTGACGCTACGTTTTCAAGCAGCTCAAAAGCATCATCTATATTTAAAATTCCACTGCTGTTGTAAAGCGAATCAAGCATAAAATCATATCGAACATAACCGCTGTACTCACTGTCGTATGCACTGGTTGAAGTATTTGTCAACCAATCCTTGTACTCATCGGGGTATACATATCCGTCAGAATCAAACTCCTCCTCAGTGTTGTTGAAATTGGAAGCAATCTGATATTTTCTGTCATTTTTTATAACCTTAGTTTCTCCGTTTACAAATTCAAGCAGAACGCTGTTTCCCTTACTGTCAGCAATTAAAAAATGTGCATTCAGACTTGAATCAAAGTAAACATTATACTGATCCACAAGCTCAATTGCCTTATCAATAGAATCTGCATAGTCCAGCACAAGTCTGTTCAACGCATAAACACCAATAGTAACCTTGCCGTCCTCCTTCTGTTTTCGGGAGAAATTCACCTGCAGCACCGAGATAGATATGCCCTTCTCGTTCATACCGTCCGTAGGAAAATACGGCGCGCCAAAAAGCTTCAGGTCAAAGGAGCGAGGTTCCTTTTCAGCGTTAAAGCCCAAGCAGTTGAGGTTCACTGTTGAAATAGATTTATAAGCGTCCTTAGGACTTGTGACAATTAACATTACGGGATTAACGTTATAATCGTAATTTCTCGCAAGGTATCTGCCGCCGTTCTTATCTCTGAATGTAAAGGCTGAGCAGGCGTCCTCCATATCGGGGTTACTCACACCAATATCAAGGCTCTCGTCAACTATTTTATTTACATAATTATAATATTCTCTATTATCCTTAGCACCTGTTTTCAGGAACTCGTCAAATCGGTAATCTGAGAAAAATTCCATTGTATACAGATTCGTACCCTCCACCAGCTTTAAAGATGACAATGTACGTATCTCGTTGAAATATCTTATGCCGACAAAGCCAAGCGTACACAGAACCAAAACAGACAGGACATAGCTAATGATTTTCAATGCTTTCTTCATACAACCCCTCCGTATAATACGGTCAATAATATTATACTATAAATCTTTCCAAAACGCAAATCTTTTTTTGCTGTAAGAATCCACACTTTCAAATCAATTATCAAACCTAATTTCTATGATTTCGAAAAAATCAAAATTACTGTGCGTTTCTTGTCCAGAAACACTGATTCGATATGTGTTTAATTTTTCATTATAACATTATCATTTTTTGCAACATTAATTATACAATCTAAAACTGTATCAATATCGTTAAGATATGAACTGTCTATCAAATTAATTTTCGATATTATTCCATTTCTAACCAATTCGCTCTTGTTTTCTTCTGTTGAAATACCAATGAGATAATCAGAAGAAACATTCAAAGCCATTGCTATACTTTTTAGTGTTGAAATAGAAACTCCTACCTTACCACTTTCAACATCAGCAAGAAATCTTGTACTAACAGATATCATTTCAGAAAAGCACTCTCTTGTATATCCTTTTGATTTACGACTCTCTTTAACACGCTCACCTAAAATTAAATTAATTTCTTTTTGCATATTTCATTCTCCTTCATGATGTGTTAATTTTATTTTAAAATGTAGTAATAAATCATAAAACGATGTATTACTACACTTGACAAATGAAGTAATACATCATATAATATTATTAGCAAAAGTCTTGAACAAATTGTATTGTATTGTATTTTATTTGTATCACCTTTTTTGCGAATAATTTTAGAAAGGAGGATTTTAAGTATGTCAGCTTATGGTACTTGTCCTTGTGGAGGAGCTGTTTTGATCTCCAGCACAAAAGGAACGACCCGAGTTTTTTGCAAACATTGTAGAAAATGGGTTAGAGTTAAGGACGGAATTGTTTACGGTTACGTATAATCTATAACTATTCACCAGTTAAGTCCCTCAGAGATTATCTGAGGGACTTTTTTTAAATAATAATACACTAATTGGAATTTACAAAATTTACAGTCTATTCAACCATATTCTCCTATTTAGTTGTATAATATTTTTAAATTGTACAAATAGGAGGATTCATTTTGTCAGAGAATAAAAAAAACAATTATGTACCGATTCCCACACTCATAATTTATAGTATTATATTCTATTCGTTATGGGCGGCATTTCATTTTTTTATTGACCCTGTCTTACAACAGCTGCCGAGTAAGGCTCTTTCTGAATTCATAGGCGAGGGTATCATTAAAAATCTTATCTGGACACTGCCTGCAATTTTGCTTATACGCAAATATAATGACAAAATCTCTATAAGTCTTAAAGAAATGCTAAAGTGGAAAAAAGAAAACAACAAGTATCTTCTGGTTTTCCCCGGCTTTCTTGCTTATATAATATTTGGTATCGTCATACATGGCGGTAAGCACGCTATTAGCAATGAGTTTGGTATTGATAAAATTATCACTGTGCTGTTTGTCGGTATTACCGAAGAATTTGTTTTTCGTGGCTGGCTGCTTAATGCCACACTCAAAAGAAATGAAAATGCAGCGATTGCCGTCAATGCTGTAATGTTTCTTATTATCCATTTTCCGATATGGATTGTTACGGGTGTTTTTGTGCAGAATTTCGTCAATATGGGCTTTGTTTCTATTGTGGCACTCAGCGTTGTTTTTAGTCTTGTATTTATCAAAACAAAAAATATTATTCTGCCCGTCACTCTTCATATGTTCTGGGATTTAATTATCTTTTTGCTGTACTGATTTTTCGACAGAAGAAATTTATTATCCTTTAACGAAAAATAACAACCACCTAAAATTCTCTTTTCGTAATTATAACATAAAATTCTAAATTAAAATTTCATAAAATTTATTTAAAACTATTCCATTTTTTGAAACAATGTGTTATAATTCAATAATAGATAGTGATATATTGATAGCGTTTTGCCTATGTCGTTCGGCATTCGCTTCTAATTACTCCAAAAAATCGGATAGAATATTCCGTTAAAGAAAGGCAGAATATATATGAACAATAACATTACAGCTTCAGTCGTATACATCGGCGTAGATGACAAGTATCTGGAACTATTTGAGAGTCAGTTTCAGCTTCCAAATGGTGTTTCCTACAACTCCTACCTGATCAATGACGAAAAGCCCGTCATTATGGATACTGTGGACAGCCGTCAGACCTACAAGTGGCTTGAAAATCTCGAAAAAGCTCTTAACGGTGCTAAGCCTGAGTATCTTGTTTTGCAGCATGTTGAGCCGGATCATGCCGGTTCTCTCGTAGCAGTTGCCGAGAAGTACCTCGATATGAAAATTGTTGGCAACGCTAAGACATTCCAGATTGTCAAGCAGTTCTTTGACTACGATTTTGGTGACAGACTTGTTACCGTTAAAGAGGGCGACACACTCAAAGCAGGCAATCACGTTTTGCAGTTTATGACAGCTCCAATGGTTCATTGGCCGGAAGTTATGGTTACATACGATTCTACCGATAAGGTTCTGTTTACAGCAGATGCTTTCGGAAAGTTCGGCGCACTCGACACAGAAGAGGATTGGGCTTGTGAGGCAAGACGTTACTACTTTAACATTATCGGCAAGTTTGGCGCACAGGTTCAGACTTTGCTTAAAAAGATTGCCGATGCTAAGCTTGAAATCAACGTGATTGCACCTCTTCACGGTCCTGTACTTACCGAGAAGCTTGAGTATTACATTGACAAGTACAACACTTGGAGCAGCTACGAGCCTGAGGATAAGGGTGTTACTATTGCATTTGCTTCTATCCACGGCAACACTGGCGTTGCAGCTCATAAGCTTGAGGAGCTTTTGAAGAAGAACGGCGTTAAGAACGTATCCGTATTTGACCTTGCAAGAGATGATATGGCAGAGGCTATCGAGGACGCATTCCGCTATGACCGTCTTGTACTTGCTGCTGCATCATATGACGGCGGTGTGTTCCCTCCAATGGAAACATTTCTCAATCACCTTGTAAGCAAGGGCTACAAGAAACGCAAAATTGCTATTGTAGAAAACGGCTCATTTGCACCTACAGCAGCTCGTTCCATGAAAGCAATTATTGAAAAGCTTAAAGATATCACTCTTTGTGAGAACACCGTTTCGTTTAAGTCTGTTCTCAAAGAAACAGATCTTCCTGCTATGGAGAAGCTTGCGGCTGAGCTTGCAAAATAATTTATATTTTTTCAAAAGGTCAAACCTATGCTAAAAAAACAGTTTATTGCTATGTTAGTTTTAACTGTTGCTTGTGGATTGCTTTCGGCATGCGGTACAAAAGAAGCTTCCACTGCACAGAACACCTCAATCAAAGCAGACACCTCCTCCACTGAATCAGCCGAAAGCGAAAATGTTT
>CACYEJ010000463.1 GCA_902773395.1 uncultured Ruminococcus sp. | reverse complement strand
GTCAGTGCTCTCACCGTTTTCCCGTTTCCGTTTCCACTCATCCCTAAGATCTTGGTACCGTCCAAGGTAATCCTGCAGGTCGCGTTCTGACAAGACTTCCTTCTCCTTAAACTCGTCGAAGGATAGCAGTAAGTTGCGCATGCGTAGGATCGAGCCAAACAAAGCAATAAAATCCCTTTGGTTTTGCTCTCCAACAATCTGCGGTTCTGTCAGCGGGAATCTCGTAGTCAGATCTTCAATCATATCCACATAGCCCGGCATCGGTTTGCCGTCCACGGATTCATATCCATAGTAGTAGTCTTTGAAGCTCTGCAGGAGCACAACACCGCCCGCATTTTTGTCGCCGAACAGGGAAATGGCGGCGTCTACCCGCTTTTGCAGGTTGCGGAAGCAGACGATGTTACCGAAAGTCTTAATGCTGTTCAGGATACGATTGGTACGACTGAAGGCCTGAATGAGGCCATGCATCTTCAGATTCTTGTCTACCCACAGCGTATTCAGCGTGGTAGCATCAAAACCGGTCAGGAACATGTTCACCACGATAAGCAGATCCAGCTCTTTGTTTTTCATACGGAGCGAGATGTCCTTATAGTAATTCTGGAACTTATCACTGGACGTATCATAGTTCGTGTGGAACATTTGGTTGTAATCCTGAATGGCGGATTCCAAAAAATCACGGGAATTCTGATCGAGAGCGGAGGTGTCTTCCGAATTCTCTTCGTCCAGTATTCCATCGACTTCTTCCTCGTTTGCGGCATAGCTGTAAATGACCGCAATCTTCAGATCCTTAGTCGGGTCATTCTTTATGATTCGTCGGAACTCATCATAATAGAGTTTGGCCATCGGAACGGAGGCAACAGCAAAAATGGAGTTAAATCCGCTGATGCGCTGCTTCTTCTTGATCTCCTCGACCTTGCCTCGGTCAGCAGACGCTACTTCCGAAATGTTGGTCAAGGCATTAAACACATAAGTCTTATCACCACGATAGGTTTTCTGGTCGAAATGATCGAGGATGT
Organism: uncultured Ruminococcus sp.; assembly: GCA_902773395.1. Next base: position 5,135 of record CACYEJ010000463.1, on the reverse strand, counting down.
AGTTAGCTACAAGAGAAATGCGCTCCGGAGCTTCAAATGCCTTTTTGCGATCAATGTCCCATACCTGCTCGTCATCGATATCCGCATCAATGTCCATGGTCTTGATGTAGTCCACACGAAACGGAAGGACATTCTTATCGTTGATGGCATCGACGATAGTATATGTGTGCAGCTGATCGCCGAAAGTCTGTTCCGTCGTGAAGTATTTCGGATTAGTTCTAGCACCAGCGTTTGCTGGGAAAATAGGTGTGCCAGTAAAGCCAAACATGTAATACTTCTGAAAACTCTTTACGATGGCGTCGTGCATATCACCAAACTGACTACGATGACACTCATCGAAGATGATAACAATCTCTCTACTATAGACCTCGTGATCCTTGTTTTTCTTGATAAAGGTCGACAGCTTTTGAATGGTTGTGATGATGATGTGCGCCTTTGGATCGCGGAGCTGCCGTTCCAGAATCTTTGTCGATGAGTTGCTGTTGGCAGCACCCTTCTCAAAACGGTCGTATTCCTTCATGGTCTGATAATCCAGGTCCTTACGATCAACGACAAAGAGTACCTTAGAGATGAATGGGAGTTGTGTTGCTAATCTTGCCGTTTTGAAAGAAGTCAAAGTTTTACCGGAACCTGTGGTGTGCCAGATATACCCACCCCCGGCAATATTCCCATACTTCTTGTAGTTGTGAGCAATCTCAATGCGGTTTAAGATGCGTTCCGTTGCCGTAATCTGATAAGGACGCATAACCAGCAGCATGTTTTCTGCAGTGAAAACACAATATCGGGTTAGAATATTCAGCAAAGTATGCCTTGCAAAGAACGTTTTCGTAAAGTCGATCAGGTCGGGAATAATGCGATTGTTGGCATCTGCCCAAAAAGAAGTAAACTCAAAGCTATTACTGGTTTTTCCTTTCTTGGTGCTACGAGTGTTAGTGTCCTTGATCGCGTTGCTTCTGGTGCTATTGGAGTAGTATTTGGTATTTGTACCATTGGAGATAACGAAAATCTGCACATACTCAAACAAACCGCTTCCTGCCCAAAAGGAATCCCTTTGATAACGCTCAATCTGATTAAAAGCTTCACGGATGGCTACTCCTCGGCGCTTCAACTCCACGTGCACCAGAGGTAGACCATTTACTAGTATGGTAACATCATATCGGTTATCGTATGACGCACCTTCTGCCTGTCCGATCACATATTGGTTGATAACTTGTAGTCTGTTGTTGTGAATGTTCTTTCGGTCAATAAGCGTGATGTTTTTTGTCATGTTATCATCGCGCTTTAAGACCTGTACAAAATCCTCTTGTATCTTGGCAGTCTTCTCCACAATATGATCATTAGGATTAGCAATGCAAGTGTTAAAGAACCGCTCCCATTCTGTGTCTGAAAACTGGTACTTGTTCAGTTCTTCTAGTCGTTCTCGAAGATTTGCAATCAGTTCTGTTTCTGAATGAATGGGTAAATAGACGTAGCCTTGTTCGCCCAGCAAACGAATGAACTCTTTTTCCAGAGCTGCCTCAGATTCATAACTGTCGGAACGAGATTTGACAGGCTCGTATTCCGTTACTACCGTGTTTTGATTCGTTTCCGCGACAATATTGAAGTATGGCACTTATTTCACCTCATCTTCTTTATATTCAATAATGAAGTAGGGGCTCATACTATGCATAGAAACAACTCCAAGCGGATTGCCAGAAGATGTCACTATGCATTTTGACAATATGTTTTTCGGTGCTGACTCAAATTCAGTAATTTTGAACCATGTCTTGAATTTTTCTGTCTTATCACGATAGTATGCTGGAATACCGTCAAGAGGCGGTGTATCTCTAGAAATTTCAGAGACGTGTGCCCAATAACGGGCAAATTTACCACTTTGGATAAGGAGTATTCTAATTTCATTTTGTTTTTTAAGTTCATTAACTATATTCGATGCAACAGGATTCCCCATCTTGCCGTACCAAACGTATCCCAGTGTGTCTATTACCTTTTTGTGTGCTTCAATTGTTCCACACTCTGGTGAAAAATGCTCGCCAAACCTCAAGGCTATTGTTTTCAATTTATATTGCCTCCTTACTTGTTAGCAGCATATCCCGATAAAATTCGTACTGCTTTTCTCGGGCTTCAATTTCTGTGGTTATACTACTACAAATATCATTAAACAATTCATCAAATTGCTCAAGAAAGGAAACCACCTTCACCTGTTCCGGCATTGAGATTCTAGGCATTTTAAACTTTCTGATCTTTTCCATGGGAATATTATTCATAGATGAGGTTTGCTGTAATCTCGATATTTGTTCATCTCGGAATTTACTTGTCAAGAAATAATACATCATGTATTTGGGAATATATTTCTTGTCATCAATGCGTATTAGCGCAACATTAGGTGCAAGATAAAACCTATCATTTTCATCGATAAGTGCAACTTGCCCGACAGTACCGACATATGTAAACAACATATCTCCAATTCTCAGTTTGCTACGAGATAGCATGGATAATTCACTGTTATCAACATATTTTACGTCATCTAGGACAAGCCGACCGTTTTTTACGTTAAGCCCTCGCAAGGCTATTATTTCCCCTGTTTCAGAGTAGGTAACATATTTTGTAAATTCATAACCCGCAAGTTTGGTTACTGTGGCAACATCACCCAATTCAACCCATTCACAATCAGAGTCTTTTATACTAGGGAACTGCTCATTGGTTATATAGTCATATTGCTGTTTTCGATTTTCGAGTTCTACCTTGAGCTCAGATATCAATTTATCGGATGCATCCGAATAATTATCTAGAATTCGTACTATCTCATGTTGAATATCAATTGGTGGTAATAGAATCATAACATCATTGAGTCTATCAGGCGTAACTTCAATGACTTTTGTTCCGTGAGCAAGCTTCTTCTTTTGTTCAAAGAACATAGAAGAATGGAAATAATATGCTAGATACTTAGCATCCTGGTTGTGAGAGATGATTGCAGTATGACCACTTACTGCCACGGGCTCATTACCAAGCCAGACTACGCATTTACATACATCCTCAATATTCTCGCTGGTTACTGCCATGATGATATCATTTTTTTTGGCCATTTTCTGTTTCCGAGCTGTATCATCGCTAATAAAAGCAAAGGCTTTATCGGTGGATAATCCATATTTTGTATATATCTGTCCGTAATGAATACAGGGCACTCCGCTTTCAATAAAGTCCTTCTTTTGTAGATTTCCTCCGCGAACAATTGTGGCAATCTCAGATAGCGCTATGGGCTTTATTCCATTGGGGCACAAATCCGAAATAAGTTGATCAATCCTATTCATAGATCATACCCCCTCGATTTCTGCAATGATCTTCTCAATCTTTTCGCGAAGAGCTTGTTCTCTAGCTACAACCATCTTTATTTGTTCATTAAGCCTTTTTATGTCAATCTTTTCTCTCGTATCTTGTTGCTCTACATATGCACTGACGGAAAGATTATAATCTTGACGCTTAACTTCATCATGATCAACCAATTTGCAAAGATAATCCCTGTCATCTCTTTTACTATATGCATCTACAATAACCTCAATATGTTCCGGCAGCAGTTTGTTGTTGTTTGTGATCTTAACACATTGATTTGTCGCATCAATAAAGAGGATTCGATTATCTGATTTGCCGCGCTTTAAAACCATAATGCAAGTGGCAATAGATGTACCAAAGAACAGATTGCTCGGTAGTTGAATTATACAATCAATAAAGTTGTTATCGACTAGATACTTCCTTATTTTCTGTTCTGCGCCGCCTCGATACATAACGCCTGGGAAGCATACTATTGCGGCAGTACCATTAGGTGCAAGCCATGAAAGCGCATGCATGACAAAGGCAAGGTCCGCTTTTGATTTAGGAGCTAGTATTCCTGCAGGGGAAAACCTAGGGTCATTAATGAGAAGTGGGTTTTCATCGCCTGCCCATTTTATTGAATAAGGCGGATTAGAAACGATCAACTCAAAAGGCTCATCGTCCCAGTGCTGTGGATTAATTAGAGTGTCTTCACATGCAATGTCAAACTTATCAAAACCAATGTCGTGGAGGAACATATTGATACGACATAGATTGTATGTAGTAATATTAATTTCCTGGCCAAAGAAACCGTTCTGAACAGCGTCTTTTCCCAGTATCTTTTCAACTTTCAGCAAAAGAGAACCAGAACCACATGCAGGGTCATATACCTTATTGATTTTTGTCTTGCCAACAGTACCCAAACGGGTCAGAAGTACAGATACATCCGCAGGAGTAAAGAACTCACCACCGGACTTGCCTGCATTGGAAGCATACATAGTCATCAGATACTCATAGGCGTCACCAAAAGCATCAATTTCATGATCTTTTACTGATCCAAGATTCATTGAAGCGATACCGTCTAGCAGCTTCACGAGACGTTCGTTCCTCTTGGCAACAGTGCTTCCAAGTTTGTTGCTGTTCACATCAAAATCATCGAACAGGCCTGCAAAACTCCCTTCGGAAATACTACCTTTGGCAGATTCCTCAATGTGATTAAAAACTAGTTCCAGCTTTTCATTTAGAAGCATTTCAGAACCATTAGGATATATCCAGGTCTGCCCCTTTGTTGCTCTTGCTCTGACATTGCAGAACAGCTCACTGGGAAGGATAAAGAAGCCCTTTTCTTCGACAAGCCCTGAACGTGCCTCTTCTGCTTCCTCATCGGACATCATGGCATAATCGAATCCTTTGTTACCAGCGGCTTCTTCACCGCTGTTGATATAGGCAGTAAGATTTTCAGAAATATATCGATAGAACATTGTTCCGAGTACGTAATTCTTGAAATCCCAGCCATCGACCGCACCTCGCAGGTCATCGGCAATTGCCCATATAGCACGATGCAGTTCTTCACGCTCTTGTTCTTTCTTGCTATCGATTGCCACTGTTTTTACCTCCGTTTGTTTTATTTGTCAGCATCAGCACTTTGACCACTATCCACCCATTCATCAACTTCTGAAAGTCTGAACTTGTACTGCCGTCCGACTTTCTTATATGGAATAGTTCCTTTTCTTATCCAAACCCGGATGGTATCCTTGCTGACATCTAAATGGGCAGCAATTTCTTCAAGGCCGATCAAATGTTCACTTTCGAGACTTTTTCTTGTTTCT
>CACYEJ010000462.1 GCA_902773395.1 uncultured Ruminococcus sp. | reverse complement strand
TTGTATTTTTGCTGGCTTATAGAAAAATATTTATTGAGCCTAATCGTTTTTTCAACGAAAGAATAGAATATTTCAGACAAAATAATTTGCTCCAGCTTGTGCTTAACGATTTTTCGCAAGGTGTAAGGAAGTGTGCAGGTCGAGTAATTTTCGGTTATAACTGTATTATTGCAAAGGAATGCGGCGGATATATCTTTTTTTATAACGAAATCACAAAAGCATGTATCTACACTGAAACAACTTACACCGAAGACCCTAATACAGGCAGAAGAGATTCAAAAACTACCGATTATTTGGCGGTAGTGGTGAACGGAACACAATTTAGTTTGTGTGAATACATCGGACGCAGAAACGAATGGAACGAGATGAAAACATTTCTAAAACTTAAAAATCCTAATATTCAGGTTAGTTGAAAAATAACTGTGGCACGAGTTCCCTATGTCGTGGGTTGTCTGCTTTTTTGATATACCATTTTGTGAATAGTGGTTATCAATATAGAACTGTCAACGGCGGGCAACGCCCGCAGGAAAAACGCACACCAACTTTTTTCGTTAAGTGACTTTACCGCCTGCGTCAGAATTTGTCCCTAAGGGGTACATATCGAACCCTCCGTATCGGTAACGCCGGACGAAAGTCGGGAAGCCCCGACAGGCAAATCGCACACCTACTTTTTAGGTTAAGTGACTTTACCGCCTGCGTCAGAATTTGTCCCTAAGGGTTCATTCATATCGAACCCTCCGTATCAGTAACGCCGGACGAAATCATTAAGTTGTTGATAATGTCTTTTCACAAATTACAAAAATGCTTTTTTTTTACATCTTAAAAAAATGTAAACTTTATGTAGTTGACAGAGGTCTGTTTTTCTGATAAAATTATACTGGTTTATAGCAGAATATACTATATGTTTATTTTATGCAGCAGCTTTCAATATAAAATTACGCTTATAGGGCAGGCGGCTTCGGCTGTCTGCCTTGAATTGTAGGAGTTAAGTTATGAACAATGTGTATAGAATTGCCGAGAAAAATATCGGAATCAATTCCATTTATCCTGAGGTGCATGAATACTGTAAAGATTATCTAGTAGATGCACAGCCTGATTTTATCATTACAACCGCACAGTCCGATATTGATTTTGAAAGGGAAAAATCAGCTAGAGAAAGCTCTCTTGAGGGACTTCCGCTTGTAAAATATCCTGATTACTATCTTGAAGAGCTTGCAGTTTACCGCAAGATTGCAGTGAAGATGCTCGATTACGATACGTTTCTTTTTCACGGTTCGGTTGTTTCAGTTGACGACAAGGCATATCTTTTTACTGCGAAAAGCGGTACCGGAAAATCTACGCATACAAGACTTTGGAGAGAATATTTCCGTGGTAGGGCAGTTATGGTGAATGATGATAAACCACTCATAAAGGTTACAAATGACGGAGTAATTGTTTACGGTACTCCTTATAACGGAAAGCATAGGCTGGGAAATAATATCTCCGTGCCGCTGAAAGCAGTGTGTATTCTTGGGCGGTCAGAGAATAATACGATACATAGTATTAGTGGTCATGAGGCATATGCGATGCTTCTTCAGCAGGTTTACCGTCCGTCTGATAGTGAAAAGCTGCTGCAAACTCTTCGGCTAATTGATCTGATGATAAAAAAAGTTAAACTCTATAAGCTTTGCTGTAATATGGAGCTGTCGGCTGCGGAGGTTGCTTACAATGGAATGAAAGGATAATGACAAATGAAGCTCAATAAAAATTTTGTTACACATAACAGCGGCAGTGAAACAATTATTGTTCCTACTGCTGATGCCGGTTTTTCGGGAGTTGTCAAGGGAAATAAATCTGTAGGCTGTATTCTGGAGTGTTTGAAAGAGGATACAACAGAAGAAGCTATTATCAAGCGTCTGCATGAAAAGTTTATTGATGACTCCGGAGAAATAGAAAGAGATGTAAAAAAGGTAATCGGTGATCTTCGCAGGATTGGTGCGATAGATGAGTAAGACTACTTTTGAGGAAATTATTAATACCCAAGGAAAGCTTATCTATACCAATAAGGGTGACAGTATGATGCCGCTCATAAAAGAGGGCAGAGATCTGATTGTAATTTCAAAGGTGAACGGCAGATTAAAAAAATATGATGTGCCATTGTATAAGCGTGATAACGGACAATATGTTCTTCATAGAATCCTTAAAGTTCGAGAAAACGATTATGTGATTTGCGGCGACAATAGGTACTATAAGGAGTACGGCATTACAGATAAGCATATTATCGGTGTGCTTACAGCGGTAATAAGAAAGGATAAGGAGATTTCTGTAAACTCTTTTGGATACAGGCTTTATGTTCATCTTTGGTGCGATTTTTTTCTTATCAGAAAAATAATTTTAAAATCAAAAAATGTTTTAAAGAGAATGAAGAGAAAAAATGAAAAATAATACTTTAAAATGGCTGATAGAAGTTCCCGGAAAAAAGAAAATGTATATTGTAGTTTTGATGATTGTTCAGGCTGTACTGGGATTCTCTGGGGTACTGTATGCACTTCTCCTGCGTAACATCGTGGACTGTGCAACTGCTCACAACAACGAGGCATTTTGGCACTACGTGATATTGATTATCTCACTGGTTGCCGGTCAGATAGGATTAAGGGCAGTCATCAGGTGGCTGAATGAACTGTCAAGCTCCACCTTTGAAAATATCTTTAAGGAAAGACTTCTTAAAAGTATTCTCAAAAAGGATTTTGCTTCTGTGAATTCGCTTCATTCTGGAGAGTGGCTCAACAGACTTACAAATGATACTGTGGTAGTTGCTAATAGCTACGTTGGAATTTTGCCGGGTTTAGCGGGTATGATTGTCAAAATGGTCAGTGCATTGATAATGATAATTGCAATAGATTACCGATTTGCAAGTATAATAATTCCCGGCGGTATTATTCTTGTGGTTCTAACGTATGCTTTCCGTAAGGTGCTTAAAAAGCTGCATAAGAATGTTCAGGAAAAAGACGGCAAGCTGCGTATTTTTCTACAGGAGCATATCGGCAGTCTGATGATTATACGCTCATTTGCTTCAGAGGAGCAGACCGATAATGAAGCAGTAAGTCTGATGTCTGCTCATAAGGCGGCACGCATGACAAAAAACAGATTTTCCAATTTCTGTAATATAGGCTTTGGTTCTGCAATGAACGGAATGTATCTTTTTGGAGTGTGCTATTGCGGTTACGGTATTCTTAGAGGTACTATCTCATATGGCACTCTTACAGCCATGACGCAGCTAATATCTCAGATACAATCGCCTTTTGCAAATATCACCGGTTATCTCCCACGGTACTATGCAATGACTGCAAGTGCCGAGCGTTTAATGGAGATAGAGGATTTTGAAGACGACAGCGAAGAAGAGCCTTTGAAG
>CACYEJ010000461.1 GCA_902773395.1 uncultured Ruminococcus sp. | reverse complement strand
TTCTCAACTCAAAAAGTCAATTTGCAATATTTTACATATCAAAAAAGGCGACGGGAGAACACACCTCCTGCCGCCTTTCAATCTTACGAAATCAACCGCAGCAATCAAAACAGCTCATCTGTTCAGATTGCCGTAAAAAGTCAATCAATTATTATAAACGCTGTCCTTAACAATAACATCGTGGCTGCCGCCCTCTACGATACTTGTTGAAGATACAAGAGTAAGTCTAGCTTTCTGCTGGAACTCCGGAATAGACAACGCACCGCAGTTGCACATAGTAGATTTAATCTTGTAGGTAGTAATTGCAACACCGTCTTTAAGCGCGCCGGCATACGGTACATAGCTGTCAACGCCCTCTTCAAAGGAAAGCTTCTGCTCGCCGCCGAGGTCATATCTCTGCCAGTTTCTAGCTCTGTTAGAACCTTCGCCCCAGTACTCCTTAACATAAGAGCCGTTAATCTTAACCTTTTGCGTAGGACTCTCGTCAAAGCGTGAGAAATATCTTCCGAGCATAACGAAGTCTGCGCCCATAGCAAGAGCCAGCGTAATGTGATAATCGTGAACAATACCGCCATCGGAGCAAACGGGAATATACACGCCTGTTTCCTCGAAGTACTCATCACGAGCCTTGCACACTTCAATTACAGCAGTAGCCTGACCTCTGCCGATACCCTTAGTTTCTCTTGTAATACAAATCGAACCGCCGCCGATACCAACCTTAATGAAGTCAGCGCCGCACTCAGCCAAAAATCTGAAGCCCTCTCTGTCAACGACATTACCTGCGCCGACCTTAATGCCCTCGCCGTAATTCTTTCTAATCCACTCAATAGTAAGCTTCTGCCACTCAGAGAAGCCCTCAGACGAATCTATACAAAGCACATCAGCACCGGCGTTCACCAAAGCCGGAACTCTCTCGGCATAGTCACGAGTATTGATACCAGCGCCAACAACATAGCTCTTGTGAGAGTCAAGCAGCTCGTTGACATTCTCCTTGTGAGAATCGTAGTCCTTTCTGAAAACGAGATAAGCGAGATTGCCGTCCTCGTCAACAAGCGGCAGGCTGTTGAGCTTATGCTCCCAGATAATATCATTAGCCTCTTTAAGGGTAGTATTAGCCGGAGCAGTAACGAGCTTATCGAGAGGAGTCATGAACTCCTTAACCTTAGTATTCTTGTCCATACGGCTTACTCTGTAGTCACGGCTTCCGATAATACCGAGCAGTTTGCCGTGAGCGCTTCCGTCATCGGTAACAGCAACGGTAGAATGACCTGTTTTAGCTTTCAGCGCAAGAACATCAGCAAGAGTATTCTCCGGAGTAATATTTGAAGTAGAGGTAATAAAGCCCTTCTTATAATTCTTGACACGGGCAATCATAGCAGCCTCGTCCTCAATCGACTGCGAGCCGTAAATAAACGAAACGCCGCCCTCCTTTGCAAGCGCAATAGCCATAGTGTCGTTGGAAACAGACTGCATAATTGCACTCACCATAGGGATATTCATTTTAATGGCAGGCTCTTCGCCCTTTTTAAACTTAACAAGCGGTGTTTCAAGGCTCACCGCTGTAGGGATACATTCACTTGACGAATAACCGGGAACAAGCAGATACTCACCAAATGTACGAGATGGCTCATCAAAATAATATGCCATAATCAACACACTCCTCTTTTCATAAATTCTTTTCTCTGTAATTCATAAAATTATAACATAATTAAACCGGATTGTCAATTAGAATCTGAAAATTATTACGTAAAGAATTCACGAAAAATTTTCCAAAAGCATAAGCCGGCACGATGCAAAAAAACAAAAGAGAGCCGCAGGAAAGCAGCTCTCAGGAAAAAATATAAAAAATCAATCGCTTGTGTAAGGCAAAAGAGCAAGGTGTCTAGCTCTCTTGATAGCAACTGTAAGACCTCTCTGATGACGAGCACAAGTACCTGTAACACGTCTTGGCAAAATCTTAGCTCTCTCAGAAAGATAGCGGCGAAGCTTGCCGATATCCTTATAGTCAATTACATCTACCTTATCAACGCAGAATGCGCAAACCTTTTTACGA
>CACYEJ010000460.1 GCA_902773395.1 uncultured Ruminococcus sp. | reverse complement strand
TCCATATTTTAACTTTTAATTTCCCAAAAATTACACAATGTATTGTTTTTTATACACAAAGTAAATAATTGTAAACAAAAAAATACATGTATAAGCCGCTCAAAGGGGTATTTTCAGGGCGGTTGTTTTAATTGTAACTATTAGTAATTGTACGTTAAAATTCACAAAGAAACATATCAAACAAACTTTTATAATACATAATAATTTGATACACAACTTAAAATCAATCCTTGAAAGCCTTGAAAGCTATGTTGAATTATGATACAATTAGTATATAATATATTAAGACAGTGATTTTATAAGGGGTGTTACAATGACTTTGTATGAATTATTAAAGGAAATATCAAATATAATTACACCGGAGGACGATTCGTTTTATAATTATGCGATATATACTTCTGATGATAACGGAGGTTTTTTAAGGACAAGATATACTTGGTGGGAGGATAAGCCCGTAAAAGATACAGTATTAGAAGACGGCTTTGAAACTGTTATGGTAACGTCAAAGACTGAGATTAAATCAGAGAATTTGCGTAAGAAACCGGATACGCTTGTAAAACTTCAAATCACCTATTCATTAACTAATGCGGCAATAAATGATTCAGACTGGGATATTCAACTGAATTATTGTTATGTATATATATTTAACCTGAAAACTAAAACATACACATTAACATACAGAGAAAATCCTTCGGTGACCTCTCCTTAGGGATAAATTCTGACGCAGGCGGTAAAGTCACCTAACTCAAAAAAATCGGTGTGCGTTTTTCGTCTGGCGTTGCCAGTTGTCCGTAATATAGGGCGTTTGTCAGAAAATGGTGAGATGTTTTGTTAAAGCTAATGGATATTAGTTTAAACTGCTTTGTAAAAATTTAAAGCTTTTAGAAAAAATCCCCTGTCAGCAAAGCTCCTCTTTGAAAGAAGCGAGAAGTGACAGGGGATTATAAATTTTGGATATTGAAAAATATTATTCTTCTAAACTGTTTAGTATTTTTTGGTAAAGCTCAGGCTGCACTTTGTTCAGATTAATAGGCTTGAACGAGCTGTTTACGAAGCAGTGCTCTGATATGGCGGTGCATACTACTGAATTATCGCTGAGGTTTATCATTTCATATTCGAATGAAAAACGTATTCCTGTAAAGCCTACAATTTTTACATTAATTGCAAGTTCGTCTGTATAAGTGGTGCTCTTTTTGTAATTGCAGCTCACAGACAGCACAGGAGAAATTATTCCTTCTTCTTCCATTTCGCCATAGTCACAGCCTATCTTGTCAAGCAGCTCAAGCCTTGCTTCTTCCATAAAGCGTACATAATTCGAGTGGTGGGTAATTCCCATTTTGTCTGTTTCATAGTAATTTATCTTACGATAATATGTGATCATTTTAAACTCCTATTGCTTAAATTTTAATAATTACAAATAATAAGTAATCGTCAATAATAAACTTGATCGGTTACTTATTTTTCTATATTATACATCTTATTTCCAAAAAGTCAATACCGGCAAAAGTTGACTTCTCCTTAGGGACAAATTATGACGCAGGCGGCAAAGTCACCCAACTCATAAAGTCGGTGTGCGATTTTCGTCTGCCGTTGGCAGTTGACCTCTCCTTAGGGACAAATTTTGACGCAGGCGGTAAAGTAACCTAACTCGAAAAGTCGGTGTGCGTTATGCCTGTCGGGGCTTCCCGACCGATTTTCATCTGGCGTTGCCAGTGCATACAAAAACTTTACAATTATACTTAACTGTTGCCGGTTGCATTTTTTGTGATTTTGTATTATAATGAAATTGCTGTGTGTGGAAGATTTCGCATTAGCTGATATTTGAGATTTTCCATTAAGTAAATGTTTTTAATAGGGAGAAAAGAATGAAAAATATGGATAATTCTAGCAAGAAAATAAGAGGCTTTCAAGCTGCGTTTATGGCTGCTCTGCTGCTGATTTCCTGCGTGATTTCAGGCTGTGACAGCAGTGAAGCAGCACCGGAAAAAAAGTCGTCGAATGACAGCCCCGATAAGCTTAGTATTGTTACAACCATTTTTCCGCAGTACGATTTTGCAAGGCAGATAGCCGGAGATCACGCTGAACTTACAATGCTGCTCGGACCGGGAGAAGAAAGCCATACCTTTGAACCAACTCCGCAGGACATTATTGATATCCAGAATGCAGATATTTTCATTTGTGTCGGCGGAGAATCCGAAGAGTGGGTTGATGATATTCTCGGTTCTTTTGATACTGATGATATGAAAATAATAAGTATGATAGATATTGTTGACGTTGTTGAGGAGGAGATTGTTGAGGGTATGGAAGACCACGAAGAGGACGACAACGACAGCAACAGTGAAACTAAGGATACTGCCGACAGCAGCGAGGGAAAGGAGTATGACGAGCACGTTTGGACGTCAATCGACAATGCTCAGGTGATTACTCAGGCAATTACCGACGCTCTGTGCGAGAAGGACGAAGCTAATACCGCCTTTTATACGGGCAACTGCGAAAGATATTTGTCGGAGCTTTCGAGCCTTAAAAAAGAGTTTAACCGTGTGGTGAAAAATGCAGAGAGAAATACTATTGTGTTTGGTGACAGATTTCCGCTGAGATATTTTGCGGACGAATTTGAGCTGGAGTATTATGCTGCTTTTCCGGGCTGTGCTGAGCAGAGTGAGCCTAGTGCGGGTACGGTTGCCTTTTTAATTGAAAAGGTTCGTGAGGAGGATATTCCGGTGGTGTTTTATCTTGAATTGTCTAATGGTAAGGTGGCAAAGACGATTGCGGAAAGCTCGGACGCTCAGGCAATGCAGTTTAATTCGTGTCATAATGTGACTATGGATCAGTTCCTTGACGGCGTTACCTATGTTGATTTGATGAGTGAGAATGTGGAGGCTTTGGAGAAAGCGTTGAATTGATTGTTTTAAAAACTAAAAGATTGGTTTGACCGACAAAACCCCGATTTTATAAAACCGTAATTATTAAGAATTTTAAAACTAAAGTCAAAATTTAGAAATATTCACGGATTTTTCCGAAAAATGTTTGACTACTTTGCCGATTTGTAATATAATTATATTGAGTACTTTCACGTACATTCTAAATTGGCAGATTATGTGCCAAATACTACTATATAATGTTTATGGAGGCTTTTTAAAATGAGCAGAGTTTATAATTTTTCAGCAGGACCGTCAATGCTGCCAGAGGCTGTGTTGACAAAGGCAGCGGCTGAGATGCTTGACTACGAGGGCAGCGGTCAGTCTGTTATGGAGATGTCACATCGTTCTAAGGTTTATGACGGCATTATCAAAGAGGCTGAAAAGCTCCTTAGAGAGGTTATGCAGATTCCAGATAACTATAAGGTGCTTTTCCTTCAGGGCGGCGCTTCCTCTCAGTTTGCAATGGTTCCTATGAACCTTATGACGAAGAACGGCAAGGCTGATTATGTGCTTACAGGTCAGTGGGCTACTAAGGCTTACAAAGAGGCTGCAAGATATGGCGATGCTGTGGCTGTTGCTTCTTCAAAGGATAAAACCTTCTCCTATATCCCAAAGCTTGACAAGTCTATGTTCAGACCGGACGCTGACTACGTTCACATTTGTATGAATAACACAATCTACGGTACAGTTTACCACGAGATTCCGGATACAGGCGATATTCCGCTTGTTGCAGATATCTCTTCGTGTATTCTTTCAAAGCCGATTGATGTTTCAAAGTTCGCTCTTCTTTATGCAGGTGCTCAGAAGAATATGGCTCCGGCAGGCTTGACAGTTGTAATCGTTAGAGAAGACTTTATCGGCAACGCTATGGATATTACTCCGACAATGTTCAACTATCAGACTCACGCTGATAACGGCTCTATGTTCAACACACCGCCTTGCTATACTATTTATATTGCAAAGCTCGTTCTTGAGTGGATTAAGAATGAGGTTGGCGGTCTTGAGAAGATGCAGGAGATCAACGAGAAGAAGGCTGCTATTCTTTATGATTATCTCGACAGCTCTAAGCTCTTTAAGGGTACGGTTGTTCCAGAGGATCGTTCTCTTATGAATGTTCCGTTTGTAACAGGCAACGAGGAGCTTGATGCTAAATTTGTAAAAGAGGCTACCGCAGCAGGCTTTGTAAATATCAAGGGTCACAGAACAGTTGGCGGTATGCGAGCTTCTATCTACAATGCTATGCCTGTTGAGGGCGTTGAAAAGCTTGTTGCATTTATGAAGGATTTTGAAGAGAAAAATTCTTAATGATTAATATCAACTATTAATTGTAACTTTACTGGTGATATCTTAAAATGAAAATAGCTCTGACCGTAAATTATATACTTGATGTTGAAGACGAAAACGTTTTTTACAATTCCAAAACTAATAAATTGCTTGACAGTTTAAAAAACGAACTGAACGGCAGATTCCCCGAAGAGCTAACACTTTCCGAGAATGTAAAAGGAGTTCGCAATTGTCTGACGTATATTCCTCTTAGTGAGAACAAAAATTATGTTAGGTGTGACTCTTGCGGAAAATATCTTTCGATATCCGAAAACCTTTATCTCGGCTTAGACTGCCTTACAGTCATAAAGGGGAGAAATCTTTGCTTGGGCTGTAAATGGGAATTGGAAAATGAGCTTTGACATTACGGAGCTTTATATTATCAAATTGTTTTATTTTGGAGATGACTAAAATGTACAATATATTGACATTGAACAAGATCGCTAAAATCGGTCTTGCTCAGCTCGGCGATAACTACGTTGTAGCAGATGATACAGCAAATCCTGATGCTGTTCTTGTTCGTTCGGCTGCAATGCACGATATGGAGCTTCCTGAAAGCTTGCTTGCAATCGCAAGAGCCGGTGCAGGAACAAACAATATTCCTATCGACAAATGCACACAGCAGGGTATCGTTGTATTTAATACCCCCGGTGCGAACGCTAATGCTGTAAAAGAGCTTGTTCTCGCTGGTATGCTTATCTCTTCAAGAGATGTTCTCGGCGGTATCGAGTGGGCAAAGACTCTAAAGGGCAACGGCGCTCAGGTAGGCAAAATGGTTGAGAAGGGCAAGAGTAACTTCGTAGGTCCTGAGATTAAGGGTAAAACTCTTGGTGTAATCGGACTTGGTGCTATTGGCGCGCTCGTTGCAAATGCCGCTGCTGCGCTTGGTATGAGCGTAATCGGCTATGATCCGTTCCTCAGTGCAGAAGCAGCTGCAAAGCTTGATGCTGCTATTAAAGTAACGGCTGATCTTGAAGATGTTTATCCTGTAGCTGATTACATTACTATTCATGTTCCGCTCAATCCGAATACAAAGGAGCTTATTAATGCTCAAACAATCGCAAAGATGAAGGACAGCGTAAGAATTATGAACTTCGCAAGAGATGGTCTTGTTAATTCAACAGATATCCTTGCTGGTATCAATTCAGGCAAAATTGCTGCCTATGTAACAGACTTTGCAACAGATGATATTCTTGGTGAGAAGGGCGTCATTGCACTTCCTCATCTCGGTGCGTCTACTCCTGAGTCGGAGGATAATTGTGCTGTTATGGCTGCCAATGAGATTAAGGCTTATCTTGAAACTGGCTCTATCATCAACAGTGTTAATCTTCCCTGCATTAATGTTGCTAAGACTGCAAATCCTCGCTTTACAGTGATTCACAGCAACGTTCCGACAATTCTCAATCAGATTACAGCTAAGTTCAGCGACTTGGGTGCTAACATCGAGAATGTTCAGAGCAAGTCAAGAGGCGACTATGCTTATACTGTTCTTGACGCTTCCGGCAATGTTGACGGCGTAGAGGAGCAGCTCAAGGCAATTGAGGGTGTTATCAGAGTTAGAACAATTCTTTAATAGAATTATATTTAGACAGTAAATTTATGGGCAGTGAGTGTGTTATAGGCTATAGCATTTCACTGCCCTGTTTTCAAAACGGAAATTTTATAATAGTGTGGCAATAAGTAACATAGACAGTATTTTCATAATAATACTTATGGAGAATGTTAATTGTACAATTAGCTGCATTAATGAAAGGGGAGTTTTTATGAATAATGGTCCCGGTGTTATGCGACAGCTGCTGGGGATATTTGGCGGATTATCTGCATTGTTTATAAGTGGTATTATTATTTTTGCTATGATTACTGAGGCGGTATTTGGTGCAAGTGCAAGTACAGTATTATCGGGGATTTTTATTGTATTTTCGGTAATCATGATAATTGTAACAGTGAACGATATGATTGAAATGTTTTCTCAGCGGTACAGAAATTTAATAAATGGTTTGGAAATGCGATACAAAGCGATTACAATTATTGAAATTATCACAATAATTTTGTCTACTATATTTCTGGCTATTGTGCTTTTGTACATATGTTTTTCAGAGGAGTTCCATTTGGAATATGAAGATACAGTTATTGTTTTTGTAGCAGTAATTATGCTTCTTAATTTAGCAGAATATATTGCAATACTTATTTCAAAGTTCAAGCTCACTAGCAGTTCAAAGAATTATTATCCGCAGTATGGATATGGAATGCCGTATGTCGGAGCGAATGTTCCACCGCAGCAGATGTCACCAAATCCGTATGGCGGAGGAAATGTGCCGCAACAGCAAGTGTCACCAAATCCATATGGCGGAGCGAATGTTCC
>CACYEJ010000459.1 GCA_902773395.1 uncultured Ruminococcus sp. | reverse complement strand
GGCTTCTTCGTCCGGATTTTCAAAGAGCTTCTTTGCGTTCTCTCTCCATGCGCCAAAGTGATACTCATCAAAGGCAATCAAGTCCCAATTATTTGCGTGAATAAACTCGTTCTTAACCTTGATGCCGCCGCTGCTGTTTGTACCGAGAAGGTCTTGGAATGAACCAAAAACCACAATCGGTCTACTCTTGTCGGCAGCCTCAAATGCATCGTTGATATTGACGCTGCGGTTATGCGCGTCCTTGTTGGAAATGAACTGCCAGCCTTCAAAGTCTATATGGCTCATCAGGTCGTCAGCCCACGCTGATTCAACTGCTGGCTTAAAGGTCAGCACCAACACGCGTTTCAAGCCCATTCTCTTGGCAAGCTGATAGGTAGCAAAGGTTTTGCCGAAGCGCATTTTACAGTTCCACAGAAATTTGGGTGCACGAGACGGGTCTGATTTCTGTGCTTTTTCATAGTATGATATCGTACTTTTTACTGCATACGCTTGTTCCGGGCGCATTGGAAAACTCAAAGTACGATTCTCGTCATTTTCTATTCTGTTTCGCACGGCAACAATCGCGGCCTTAACATCGTTAACGGTACACTTGTACCATTCGTTTTTATCTTCGCTTGCGTTCAACTGCATAAAACCTCGTCTGCGCAGATAACGATGAATGTCGTGATCAGTAAATGAGGTACCGTCTGTACGCATAGCAGAGGCTTCTAATAAAATCTTATACGGAACAGCAGAAGTGTGCAATTGCTCTGTAACACGTTCTTCGGCCGTGCGGTCGGTGTAGCCGATTTTTAGATACCCTTGATGAGACTCGACACCGATCAACTCATAAGCATAGATAGTTGGAGTAATATTTGGACGAGGAGTAAATTCAACTTTTGACATTATTTATCCCCCTCTAAATTCATTGGGTGAATCATAGAATTGATAAATTCAACTTCCTCAGCAGATATATTATATTTAATATATAATTCTTCATCAGTCCAAGATTTAGAAAAATCCTGTGAGGGCACAAATTTAAATCTTTCCCTTGAAAGATTTATTGAAGACAATGTTTGCAAGATTAAGAATCGAGTAAATTTACATGATAAATACGACATCAGATTTCTTGCTTCCTGTTCAGTATCGAAACAACCACCAACAATATAGCTATCCGTACACACTTCATTTGGCTTCAACAGTTCGACTCTTGATAATACTCTTACCATGCCATCCTTATCAGGTTCACCGGCGTGTTCATATGTAATTCTACTGATTAAAACTTTATACTTAGAAATTAGTTGTTTATTTGATAAAACTTCTTTTGGGTCGATATATCCAGTTCCTTTACTGCTAATAACCTTTATTGACCCATTAAAGTATTTATCTTTACCTCTTACTGATGTTGGCAATCCGAACGGGTTACGGGACGATAAATCATCTACAAGGCTACTAAAGTTTTTCCCTAATTTATGAATCACCTTAACTGCTTTATTATAACGAACAAAAACATCAAATTCGTCTAAGTCTCGGTTATCCGTTTCTCTTTTACCATTTAACACAGTCGTGAATTTACAACTTCCATTATAATCCCTATCCCATAAAAAATAGTTAACCCCACCACTTACACTATTCTCAGGAAAACAATCTTTGGCGTTTATAAAATCAACAATTACTCTAATTCGCCTATCATTTAACATTTCTGCTCTAAAAGCATCGAGACCTTTTCCACCAGCAAACCAACGTGACGGAGTAATCATTGTTAAGTAGCGAGGCTTTAATTTCATGGATTGTTGAACAAAGTGTTGGTATATAGGCTTTGCACTTACACCAGCCCCTCCATCAGACAATTGATAAGGGGGATTAGATATAATAACATCAAACTTCATATTAAAAATTTCCTCTGGTTTTACTCTGTGAATCAACTCATAAGCATGTGATTCCAATTCTTTTTCTCTGTCATACTGGCTTTGGGAAGCTCCACAAAAGACACATTTTCCATCTCTCCATCTATGCTCTATACGCTTAAATCGAATATTGCCCTGTGCATTATCAAATTTGCTGACAGAATACTCGCTGTTAGGATACTTGGAGCAATAAAGGCTTCTGCGCGAGAGCAGACTTGTCAACTCGGTAATGGCAATACCATAAAGTTGCTTGTGAAAAATATGGTCAAGGCGCTCCTGTAGATCGGGAATCTGCCACTCAAGCCCTTTGATCAGCCTGACAGCAATCTCACGAAGGAATACGCCGCTTTTGCAGGCGGGGTCTAAAAACGTGGTATCGGGGTTTTCAAACAACTCCTGCGGCAGCATATCGAGCATAGCGTTTGC
>CACYEJ010000458.1 GCA_902773395.1 uncultured Ruminococcus sp. | reverse complement strand
TGGCGGTCAGCCGGTTTACTATTTTATAATTTCTGTTGAATAAAGGTTGATTGGATTGGCTTCACTTTACGAGATTCCAATAGAAAAAATAAACGGCATCGGCACAAAACGAGGACAGCTTTACCGCAAGCTGGACATCGACTCTGTCGGTGCCCTTGTGCGTTTTTATCCTCGTGTTTACGAGGACTGGAGTAAGATTACCGAGATATCAAATTTAACAGTTGGAGAAACATGCTGCATAAAAGCGGTGCTGCATACTCCAATAACAGAACATCGTGTTTCCGGAGGAAAACTTCTCGTAACTACCAGCGTAACAGACGGTTATGCTTTTTTGAAAATAGCATTCTTTAACAACAAGTATATCAAATCAATGCTAAAATCAGGAGAGGAGTACCTTTTTTATGGAAAGGTCACATCGTCCGGAAGTATGCGTGAGATGATCAATCCAACCTTTGCAAAAGCTGGAGTTGGAAATGTGATTCACCCTATTTACAGTCAAGTCATGGGGCTTACAACAAAGCAGATAGAAGGAGCAGTAAAAATTGCACTTTCAATGCTGCCCGAACAAGTTCGAGATACTATTCCTGAAAATATCCGGAGAAAGTATAATCTTATAAGATTAAAGGACGCACTCATAAAGATTCACTTTCCGAAAAATTCGGAAGATATCGCTGCTGCAAGACGCAGGCTGATTTTTGAGGAGCTTCTTGTACTGGTAATTGGGTTAAGCTCTATAAAATCTATGCCAAGTAAGTTGTCAGCAATAGAAATTAAAAATGATTATACAGAGGATTTTCTAAAACTGCTGCCTTTTAAATTGACAAATGCACAATATTCCGCTATCAAGGATTGCATAAATGATATGATGAGTGCTGAAAAAAAGGCGATGAACAGACTGGTTCAGGGAGATGTAGGTTCGGGAAAAACTATGGTTGCAGCAGCCGTTGCTTATTGCTGTATTAAAAACGGTTATCAAGCTGCAATGATGGCACCCACCGAAATTCTCGCTCAGCAGCATTTTCAAACCTTTGATAATCTCTTCAAGGATACAGATGTCAGAGTCAATCTTCTAACAGGCTCAATGACAGCTAAGCAGAAGCGTTTAGTATTGGCTGATTTGGCAGATGGTGAAATTGATTTCATAGTAGGTACTCATTCGCTTATCTCCGAAAATGTTGCGTTTAAGAATCTTGGTGTTGTCGTTACAGACGAGCAGCATCGTTTTGGAGTGCGTCAGCGTTCCGATCTGTTGGCAAAGGGGCAGAACCCTCATTTGCTTGTTATGTCGGCAACGCCTATCCCAAGAACGCTTGCACTGATGATTTACGGTGATCTCGATATTTCAATTATCAATGAACTTCCGCCCGGACGTCAGATTGTCGATACATTTTTAATTGATGATTCGAAAAGACTTCGTGCATATAATTTCCTAATTAAAAATATTAACGAGGGCAGGCAGTGTTATATCGTATGTCCAGCGGTAGAAAACTCCGATACAGGTTTGATTGGTGTTGAGGAGTATGCTGCTGAAATACAAAAAAATGTTTTCAAGAATTATTCTGTTGCAGTGCTTCACGGCAAAATGAAATCGGCTGATAAGGATTCGATTATGAATAAATTTATCAGCGGTGAGATTGATGTACTGGTTTCTACTACGGTTATTGAAGTAGGAGTCAACGTGCCAAACTCAACCATTATGATGATTGAAAATGCAGAAAGATTTGGTTTGTCGCAGCTTCATCAGTTAAGAGGACGAGTGGGCAGAGGTGAGCATAAATCGTATTGTATTCTTGTGTCAAATGCTGGTGGGGACGATTCCAAAAGACGTCTTAAAGCGTTATGCTCTACTAATGACGGATTCAAAATTGCCGATGAGGATTTGAAGCTTCGAGGTCCGGGTGATTTTTTTGGAGCAAGACAGCACGGTCTTCCTGAGTTGAAGATAGCAGATTTGGCAGAAAATGTCACAATATTACAGGACGCACAAACTGCCGCTAAAGAAATAATGAATGATTATCTGAATAAAGAGAACAATGACTACCGTGGTTTAAGAGCTGAGGTTAGAATGTTGTTTAATAATGCCGGAAACGGTCAGCAGTTGAATTAATATAGTTTTATAAAGATTTGAGAAGAAAAGAGGAGAACTATGGTAATAAAGCGAATAACAGCTGCTTTAATTGCAGCAGTTTTGATGCTTACATGCTTTGCAGCGTCTGCCGAAGCAGCAACGTTCACGACAGATGTTGATACTGTAAGCAAAGCAATCTATCTGATAAACTTGGATACCGATATTTTAGTATACGAAAAAAATTCTAATGAGAGAATGTATCCTGCATCTACTACAAAAATTATGACATATATTGTAACAGTGGAAAATGTGAAAGATATCAAGAATACTAAAGTTGTTGTAGATAAGGAAATTCTGGATAGACTTGCCGGTACAGAAAGCTCGCTGTCAGGTTTGGAACATTTTGTAGGTCAAGCTGTTACTGTATATGATTTGCTGAATTGCCTTATGGTAAAGTCGGGTAATGATGCAGCATTGCTGTTGGCGGACTTTATAGGCGAAGGCTCTGTTCAAACTTTTGTTGATATGATGAATGCTAAGGCAGAGGAGCTTGGCTGTATGGATACACATTTTGTGAATCCACACGGACTTCATGATGAGGATCATTACACTACAGCTAAGGATTTAGCAACAATAACAAAGTACGCTCAGACCCTGCCTGAGTTTAACGAGATCAGCGATACAGTATCAACGTATCTGTCTGTTGATGCTGAAAAGGAATATCCGCTCATTACCACAAATTATATGATAGATGAGAAGCGTGGCGGAGATTACTACTATGAATTTGCTAAGGGCGTAAAGACAGGCACTACAGATGAGGCTGGATATTGTATTGTATCCACAGCGTCAAACAGTGGATATACGTATCTTTGTGTTGTGCTGGGTGCCCCAAGTGTTGACGAAAACGGCAACGAAATTGAAACAAACGGTGCAATGCTGGATACGGCAGCAATGTACAAATGGGCATTTGCTAATCTTCAATTAAAAAGTGTTATAGATGAACAGACTCCTGTTTGCGAGATACCGGTTGAATTAGCATGGAATCAGGATACAGTTCAATTAGTACCGCAAGGAAGCTTTTCGACAATTCTTCCTGCTGATATTGAGAATTCAAGTATTGACATTGTAACAGATATCCCCGATTCGCTCACTGCCCCTGTAATAGAGGGAAACGTTATCGGAACTGCTACGGTTAGCTACGCAAATCAAGAGTTGACTACTGTTAATTTAATTGCCGCAGAAACTGTAGAACGAAGCAAGATCTTATTTTTCTTGGATTCTGCAAAAAAGATTCTCAAATCTCAGTGGATGCTTCTTGCAATTGCCATTGTTGTGGTTCTTTTGGTTATATATACTGTTGTTACTCTTGTTTATAACAATAAGAAAAAAAGAAATCGTCAGATGAAAAGCAAGCGAAAGAGAAAATCATCGAAGAGAAAATAATATTTCTTATTAATAAATTAACCCGTTGTGCTATAAGAAAATTCATTCATAAAAATCGTAAAAAAGCACAGAAATCCCCCTTGTAAATTACTCTGTTTTTTTTAAAAAATTAAATTTT
>CACYEJ010000457.1 GCA_902773395.1 uncultured Ruminococcus sp. | reverse complement strand
TGCCATTCTGCTCCTGTCTGGTCGCCAGCCTGTCCGCCTATGTACCGACCTCTCTCGTCTTTACCTGAATTGCTAATCATTTTTCTTGCCTCCATCCTCTTTTAAATAATTCTTGATTTGTTCAATTGATTGTTTTAATTTATCAAATCCGAACATTGCCGAATAACTAACCATTAAACCCATTACTAACGGAATGCTGAAATAATACCAGTGTGCTGAAATAAATCCTGTATACTCGCAGTATACAAACATTGCGATATAAGTCAGCGTAATACTTAAGCAAACTACAAACAGATTTATAGCCTTAAATTCGCTGAAAACTTTTTTAACAACTTCGGTTATTATATTAACTATTACAGTCAAAACTGCTAAAATTGCTAAAACACTCATTGGCTGTCAGCTCCTTCTTCATCAGATGTTTTTTCTTCTATTCCGTTAATAGTAAATTTATTTTTACTGTGCTTTATAAAAGCACAGCCACCGAGTTCTACGCCGAAAACAGCAAAAAAGCCATAAATCAGCGCATCAGATATTGCACGATCGTTGAAATTTATCCATAAGCAAATATAAGTGAATACCAATATTTGAATTATGCAAAACGCAACGATTATTTTTGAAAACTTACCCTTTTTCATTTTTATTTTTATCCTCCTGTTTTTTAATAACTTCATTAGCGTGTAGTTCAGCTTCAATATAATGCTTTACTTCGCCGTTACCGCCGGCCTTTATGTAATCGTCACCAGCAATTATTCGCTCACCAATTGGCATATAAGGTGACATCACAGTCAAGCGAAGCCCTGATAGATAATTTTCTTTTGTATGTTCTTTGATCTCTTTTAAATCGTCTGAAAGATGAACAAAGAATACTAAACCTTTCCAAATTGCTACGATTGCAGCAAAAAACGCTACAATTTTAATTATAATATCTATATATTCCACACAACTTCACCTCAATTTAACGAATAATCATATAGGTATAAGTTTTACCTTCTTCGCAAGCTAACAGTTTTCTGCCGACCGATTCGCTCATTTCCTCCGGCGATGGATTAGGAACATAGTACGCTAATACCGAATTGTCCTGCTGGGTGTATACTTGTGCATCTGATTCCGTATTTGTATTACTTATAACTTTAGTATTGGCTTGACCAAAATATAAAAACTCATAATAATCGCCTGAAGAACTGACTATGTAGACGATTTTAGGTGTATCTGTGAATAAATCTCTAATATAATTATTAAAGTAGCCTATTACTGTACCTGACATCGTATACGGTATTAATTTGGAATTTTTAATTACATCAGAACCTTTATAACTACCAATGACAGGTATTACTTGTAACTTTGCTATTTCTTCTTGAAATTCTGCTTGCGTGACATAAACTCCTGGTTCAATAACAACTTCAATGTTATCAGCATCACCTACTGCTACAGGCACTCGAATTGTTTTCTCAACGAATGCTTCTTCGGTTGCTTCTATTTTCTCTGCTACATCACCGCAGTTTGTATAACAATACAAAACTTCTTGATTTGTATCGGGGTCACGCACAAATACTCCTATTTCTCGGAACTCAAATGTTGTCTGAATTTCAGAACTGTTAAAAGTTGCAGTTATTTCAACCGTATCACCTTTTTTGCTTTGTGACACAATATTAAATGAATGTACAGCATTAATTAGATCAGTTAATGTGGATATATCAACACTTGTTGCAGATCCACTTCCTACTTTCATTTTAGTCACTGTTAGAGTTTGTCCGGCAATTGCTTTGAGTTGTATTTGCTTGCCAGCATTTGTTAGATTAGGGGAAGGAAATCCCATTAGTATTTACCACCTTTCATGAATTTTCCCACGCTGATTCCTAAAAGAAAATCAGCAAGAAGTAATAAGATAATTTTTAAGGCTACCATATTATGTAGCCTCACTTTCGAGCCTGTTTATTTCATCACGCCAATTTTGGCGAAGTGCTTTTGTTTCTGCATAATCTTTTGCAGATATAACGCCCTCTGCGAATTTAATTGCCTTATAATCTGTATCTGCAAGATTTTGTTTCAATCCTGCGATTTGTTGTTCAACAGTCGGTTGTAATTGTGCTA
>CACYEJ010000456.1 GCA_902773395.1 uncultured Ruminococcus sp. | reverse complement strand
TTTTGATATAATGGTGTTCCGTCAAATACATTTTTCCCAAACTTGATAACACTTTCGGGGAACGTAACGCTTGTTAGGTTTTTGCACCCGTAAAACGCTTTGTCATGAATTGCTTTTACACTTTCTGGAATAGAAATGTGTTTCAGATTCGTGCGATATGCAAATGCTGTATCGCCAATTTCGGTAGTATTATTTGGAATACTTATGTTTTCAAGACTATTGCAGCCCCAAAATGCTTCTTTCTCAATTACAGTAATGTTATCCGGAACAGTGATGTGTGTAAGGCTTTTGCACATTGCAAATGTTCCTATGCCGATTACGGTAATGCTTTCGGGGATCGTAATGTTGTCAAGTTCTGTACATCTCAGAAATGTTCCGTTGCCCATAGAAGTTATGTTCTTTGGCATATTTATGGTTTTAAGGTTATTACACTCCCTAAACGCTAAATCTTCAATTTTTGTCACTGTTTCGGGAATTGTGATGCATATAGCATTTGTGCAATATTCAAATGCACCCGTACCAATCACGGTAATGTTATCAGGTATAATAACATGTTGATCAGTTCCGTGATATTTTATAAGCACATTGTTTATGATTTCAAAATCATTCATGTTGATCAACTCCTCTTTGACTTGATGGTGCAAGCTGTTCAAGACTTAATTACGGACCTGCGTAGCAGTTGCTCTTTAAATAATTAATTAAAAAACAACGAAATCGGTACAAAATTAGAAATCAGGCAGAAACCCTTTATAGAGCTTCCGCCTGATAGAAAATTTACATAAAACGATTTTCTTTGTACAAAAAAACCTTTAGCGGGGTATTGTATTTTTCGCATAAACCGAAGTTGTGCTGCGTGCCTCTGGATATTCCGTCCCAAAAACAGATGACCATGCGGTTGGGGAATTTTGCAATATATTGTTGCATTTCTTCGTTACGTCTGTATCCTGCTGATTTTCCGTATACATCCCATTGTGCAGGAAAGATTCGTAATTTCGTATGTTTGTTTTTAGCATAATGGATCGCCAATGTGTCGGCGCCACGTGCTCCCCCCGATACAATAGTGACGTCATAGGGGTTATACTTTTCAAGGATTTTGTCGCATACTCTTGATAGGGTATTGTAGTCATTGAAGTCACGGCTGCCTGCTATAAGTAATACCATCTCGTCATTCACCTTTCTTTATTTGCAAAAGATTTACAGTACCGGCTTCCCCGCTTCCGGGAATATCGGTCTTGCATGACTTAACCCGCAGCTGCGATAGCAGCTGTCCCATTTGAAGCCTTTGACGTCATGAACTTGAGCGGAATAAAAACAGTAGCGGTCATTCGGGATAAAACCCAAATGACCGCTATTATCAAAACGGACAAGTTGAATCGTATTCAAAGAAGACTGAATCTTCTGAATAATAATATATATCTTCATAATATCTATCTTCATCGTATATTGATTCTTTGTCGTATATCGGGTCGTTATCTATTATTTTATCCAATTCTCTTTTTAAATTTATAATACGATATTTGCATTCGTCTATATATTGCGAAAATTTGATACCGGTGTCTTCATAGAATTCATCCTCTATATCTATTTTTTCAGCGGGTGATTTAGCGTCATACAACCAGCAGCTGATATAGTCGGCTAAGCAGCAATAACGAAGATGTTTTTCTGTCACCATTTCTTTCAATATATCATCATAATTGCCGCATTTTTTATTAATGTATATGTGTTTCCACTGATTGTAAACAGAATGCAGGCTCGATAATTCTGACATTTCCTCGTCGGTTACAGTTTCGTTGGCGTCTTTGCGTTCTGCAATAGCGTATTCATGATCCATATATGCCATAGTAGCGTCATTATATGCTTCGCTTATATAACTATATAATCTATCTACATACTTGACTGCTTCTTCGTTTGTGTATTTGATTCTGTTCGCTTTGAAAATTTTAATTTCATCTTCTGTCATGGGCTTATAGAATCTAAGTATTTTCTCAAAGCTCATTTCTTGAAATCCGTGTTCACGTTTGCCTTGATATGTGTATTTGTCTATATAGGCTGTTTTCTGTGTTTCGTCGGGATTGATTATAACAGCATATATCGACATATTTATCTTATGATGAGCCGGATGCCTGCATATTATATATGCTCCGTCTTTGATGAATGTGTCTTTGTTCATAGTTTTTAAACTCCTTCGATAAAATAATATTTTTAACTTTTGGCTCAGCTGCGACAGCAGCTGAAGCCTTTGTTTTTAAATATGTGACAGCCAAAATTCTGTCGTTGTGCCTTCGTAAAATATGTCATGAACTATACCCTGAGCTATATTCTCATTTTGATCCAGGATCCAGAGCAAAGTCTCAAGACAG
>CACYEJ010000455.1 GCA_902773395.1 uncultured Ruminococcus sp. | reverse complement strand
TTTTCCCAGCTCTCCGGCAGAAGCACCGTCCTCCATATCGACAAGACAATTAAGTACGCCGTATTCTCCCCTTATGCTGTTAAGGACATCGATATTATTTTTTCTGTTCAAAAAATCTGCAAGGACGCTGTATAGCTCTTCGGGAAGGGTTATGTCATTCTTTTCCATTACAAATGCACTCCTTAAAAATTTAAATTTGTTTTATTGGAATTAGTTATTTATTCGTATGGTAAAGGGTTCCTTCACAGTGTTATTATAACACGTTGTTTTTTATAAAGTCAAGTGTAATGAAAAAAGCATATTATCAAAATGATTGTCGGTACGCCTTAGAAATATCGAAGGAAATAAGAAAGTTGACTTATATCTCGGATAATGTTATAATTCAAATAACGACAATATCTTTCGGGGTGAAGAAAAACTATGAACGAAAACATTGACAATTTGAAAATTGAAATGAAACAATATCTTTTCCCAAAACCTGTAATTGTATACCATATTAAATGGTTTCTATGTCTTCATCTGCCGGCTGCGCTTGTGTTAATATATCTAATACTCATATGTTCATACAAAGATGTTAGTATATTTCTAATTCTCCTATTTGTTCTAGGCGAGGGCGGTTGCTATGCGATAGACGCTGTTTTGGACATAATCTCGTGGATAAAATTTGACCCGTCCGAGGAACTGCTTGAAGATTTTGCAAATGCAAGATTTTTCTTTCAAAAAGAAGCGGCAGTTGGCAGAAAATACTTATTTGTCTTTTCACAAAGAAAATTTATCGTTCTTGATAAGTGTACAAAAATTGACATAGATTACACAAAGGGAGTTATTCATTTTGCCTTTTCAGCCGAAAAAACTTTGCTCCACCTTAACATTAACGCACACCTTGACTCAAAGGTAAAAGAATACTTCAAAAGCGATTACCCCTCATTTGAAAAGGCGCTGATAAACGCTAATCCTCAGCTCGAAAGCATTCTAAAGGATGTTCGTTCAAAGCTGAAAAATACTTATCATTTAATAAAATAAAAAGCGTCTGCGTCCGAAATTGACACTTAACAGTGTGTTTCGGGCGCAGACATTTTTTTAAAGAAATTTTTTATACGATGTGTCAATTGCAAATGCTCCCAAAGGCGCAGTAATAAGAATTGCAATTACGGCAACTGTTAAAACAATATTTCCACAGCTTAGCCCCATTGCAAGCGGTATTCCCCCTATTGCCGCCTGAACTGTAGCTTTTGGAGTATATGCCAACATACAGAATATCTTTTCTTTTCTTGATAACCCCGTTTTTATAAGACAAAACCATACGCCAACAATTCTAAAAATCAATACGCAAAGCACAAGCGCAACAACAGAAAATCCTGCCTTTGCCGCATAATGAATATCAACACTTGCACCGACAAGTACAAACAAGAAAATTTCTGCCGGAATCCAGAGCTTATTAAAGCTTTGCGTCATCTCTTTAGCTATGCTTTGTTCCTTTTGTCTTATAAATATTCCAGTGAACATAACAGCTATCAGTGAAGCAAAAGGTATATATTTTGGCAGACTATTTTCCGTAACAGTTAATAATATAGCTATACTTAACAAAACAAGCGTTTGTACCGTATTTCGCATTTCAAGTTTTCGAAAAAGCATTGATAGTATAATGCCGGTAACCATTCCCACAAAAATACCTGTAATTATGGATAAAGGGATATTTATAAAACTAATTAATGATATTTTTTCGCCTTGTGCAAAACCTGTAAAAACCGAAAACATTACAATTACAAAAACATCGTCTACTGAAGCTCCGGCTAATATCATTTGCGGTATACCCTTTTCTGTGCCATAACCCTCATCAATCAGCTTAATCATTCTAGGAACAATTACAGCAGGTGATACCGCCGCAACTACTGCACCTATAATCGCCGCCTCTAACCTAGAAACATTCAGAAATTTAACAGCTAACAATACCATGCCGGCAATTTCAAAACAAGCCGGAACAAAACACAGCATTAATGCAGGACGCCCGACTTTCTTCAAATCATTAATATCAAGCGACAAACCTGCCCGAATAAGAATGATTAGTAAAGCAATTTTTCTTATATCAGAAGAAATGTTTAAAACGGAAATATCTATCCAATTGAGAACAAACGGACCGATTACGATTCCGGTTAATATCATTCCAAACAGCGGCGGCACTTTAATTTTCGAGAAAATCTGACCTGAAATAAGTCCAAGCAAGAAAATTAATGAGATACTTAACAACATAAAAAAACCTCCTAAACGCAGAAAAAGCCGACTTCTCCTGCGTAATAATCGCAGAAGTCATCAGCTTAAAAAGCGGTTTTAGCACTATTATGCTACGGGAGAACCCCATTCCCTTAGAATATATTGTATCACAAATTTTGTACTAATGCAACCCTTTCATGAGATTTTTTAATTACTTTTCTTTGTTTCGGGGCATTTAGTGTCAATCAATATGCAAATTACAATTCTTTATAGATTTCTCCGATAAGTGTTTTTGACGGAAGTGAAACGCTGTATCGTAATATCTCCAGTGCATCTGCTGACGTGATTCGCTCATCTGCATCTATATCTGCTAGTATTCTATGATCATCGTCAAATTGTTCAAGTCCTACGCTTTGTCTTAAAACAAGTAAGCTGTCCTCTGACGTAACTTTACCGTTATCGTCAAGGTCACCATAAGTGAGAAGTTTTCTCTCGTCCTTTATGTACACAGATTGCTGTCCCAAATCAATATATCTTTGTTTGATACGATCATAGTCATACGATGTGTTGCCTACCAATGGATCGGATACATAGATTAATTTATTATCCATATCATATCCAGTCAAAACTACGCAATGTTCATAAGCAAGCCATTGTACTGTCTTTCCCTCTGGAGTTCTCCAAACATCTGTATAGTATGGCTGATGAAGATTACTGCTCGTTATCCAAATCAAAACAGGCGTATCATTATCAATATAGTCTGACAGAAGTGTATCAAAGCTTGTACCCGTAATATCGTAAGCTTTGCTTTTTATTTCGTTTTTCTCAAAATAGCGATTTGCTGTAGTTATAATGCAAGGTGCATAACAGCCATAAGAATATTCGGATTTAGGATCTCCGGCAAAGGTCGTTCTAAAATCTGCACCGTAGAGAATTCCATCTTTCCAATAAAAGTCCATTTTAGGAAGGTAATTTCCTGCTATTATAGTCTTATCGACTTGATAACCCATGTGATTAAGCAGAATCGTTAATGCCACACTTTCACAGCCGGTGGGCAGTTCCGGATACTGTAAGATATTCGTTACCTCTATTATTTTCTTGTTACCGCTATTTGCGTCAAAAGACGGTGCAATATCATCTGCTTTCATAAAATCATCGGCAGTTGACCAATTCTCAGATGAATGATTAAAAAATATTTCGTCAATAGCCGACACTGAAAAAGTTTCAGTATCAAACTGATCAGAAAAACTATTATCACTCTTATCGGCTGGGGTGTCGTTAGCCGTAGTTTTCTCATCTGCAAGAGCACTAGCCGGAACAGCAGACATAACCGCTGTCAACAGCATAGCTAGCGTAAATATTACTGAGCTGATTTTTTTCTTCATGTTCTAACCCTTCTTTTATTTTTAGTGAATAACGCCTACTGTTGATTACAAAGCTTTTCTTTTAGTAAAACAAAATCCTGCTTACATAAGTAAACAGGAATTCTGGTGGGAACAACAGGGCTCGAACCTGTGACCCTCTGCTTGTAAGGCAGATGCTCTCCCAGCTGAGCTATGCTCCCAAAAATATCTGCCGTAACAGTTCCTTACGACGAATATTATTATACATCATATTTTTATATTTGTCAACACTTTTTTAAAATTTTTTTAATTCTATTTTAAAAAAAGTCAATTAAGTGTTTTTTATTTTTCGCTTAAATAATCTTATCTTTTTACCATGAATCCTAAAGGCTTCATTGTGATAACCAAGATCAACAATATTCTGAGATTTCATAGCCAAAATTAGCATCGGATACAGCAAAACTGTACTCGTAAGTGACTCGGTAAGTCCCATGACCAAAAAAGAATATAGTGCAAAAAGGATAATTTTTCCTGTGGCGGTAGATGATGTTTTCTTTAACTGTTTATTAGCCAAAAGAAAACCGATAAAGGTAACTGCCAAAAGCAGAATTCCTCCGGATATAATCAGATACAAAAAATAATTATGAGGGTGCGAAGCATACATACTGTTATATAAATATACATATTGTTCATACGTCAGGTGACCATATCCCAGCCACAGTTTCTCCTTTATAAGGGGGAGTGATTTTGACCATATATTAACACGAGTTGTAAACGTCAGATCTCGTTCTAGCCAGTTTTGAATAATATTCGAAAACAAATACTGTTTTTGTAAAATTACAATAATTACAAATGATACAATTGTAACATACAAACCATTAAGCAGTGTTACAAACTTTGGAAGCTCCGCCTTCTTTTTGTTAACAAGAAGAAACAAACCTAAAAACAATGCAATACCGACAAGACTTGTTGCGGAATTTATCAGGGTAAATGTCAGTGCGGACGCAGTCATTAAACAAATCGCTTGGAACGACAATTTGCTCGACTTCCAATAAGAACGTATCATCGACATACACAAAATAGGGAGAATCGTTCTGATCTGGGGATTCTTATATCCCAACAGCCAACACTGAGAGTACGTACCGATTTTATACATTCCATTAGGAAAAACAATAATCGTCAAAAGATTAATATAAACAAATATTTCAAGCACTGAAAAACAATCTATCAGCGTTTCGGGAGATTTCTCCAACCATAAAGCAAACAGCAGACACATCGCCAAGCTCGAAAAATTTGATTTCATAAAGTTCAAAACATTTCCGTGAGAATATATGGTTGAAAAAAGAATTGTGCCATAAAAAGCAACTATCCATTTGATTGGGGTTGTTATGCGTTTGGAATACACAACAAGAAAAAGCAAAATAAGCGTGCACAAATAACTTCCCCAAGTATAAATAGTATCCAGTATATTTATTGATGAAAAATAAGCAGGCTTTAAAAGAAAAAGCAAAAGCACCGTTACCAGCGGTTTACTTTTATAAATATTTATTTTTCTTTCCACAGTATTCCTCCATTCAAATTTCTATATTTAACTTATTATTTTGCTTTTTTCTTTTTCTTACTCATAAAATTATTCAGCTCTTTTTTGTGTATAATTCCCACATACGGAACACAAAGCAGAATATAAGTTAATCCGCCTATAATTATTTCTATAACCAGTGTTTTTAGATTTTTTCCACCGTGGCTCGCTACCAAACGAACTACCGCATACATCAAACCTCCGGCAAATACAAAAAAGATACCTCTCTTAATATACAATCCAATTGGAAGCTTTTTCCTTACAAAAAATGTCTGGTAAAGCATAACTACACCTTCGGCAAACACAGTGCCGATTACAGCACCCATAGCACCGTACTGAGGAATCAAAAGGTAATTTACAACCAGATTGACTGCTGCACCTACCCATACCGAAATAACATACGGACGATCATAATGTAAAGGTATTAGGAACTGCGTTCTAATTACATTAGCCCATGAGATAAAAACTACTGTTGGAGCAATCATAGTAATCAAAGAATCAATACTAGTAAATTCATCGCCAAAGAACACAGGGGCAAATTCAGTTGATACCGCTGCCATGCCAAATGCCATTGCACATGACAAAAAGCAGATAAACTCCATTGAAAGCTGTATATACTTTTGTGTTTCCTTTTTGTTACCGCTTGCAAAAAGATTGCTCATGCGTGGAAGCATTACTGTGCCCAATGCAGTAATCAATCCCATTGGAATATTGACTATCTTCTCGGTGTTTTCATAAAATCCATTTTGATCCAGCGGACTCATTGCACCAAGCATAACCTTGTCCATTTTTTTATACAGTGTAACCGCAATAACAGGAATAAATAATACCGCTGTCTGCTTAAGATGCGACATTATATTATCGAACGTAGGACGAACAAAATCTACTTCTCTCCTTAGAAACGGCCAAACAACAAGACAGCTTATGAAATGTCCTCCTGTCATAACCAGAGTATATATCCATACATCATCGGAATCTTTTACAAAAAGGAAAATCGCCATAACTGTAAGCAGTTTTATAATAATATTTCTTGTAACAGTAATCTTAAATTTTTCCATTCCAAAGAAAAACCAGTTTATATCAATCATCGAAGTCAACACTGTAATCAAA
Organism: uncultured Ruminococcus sp.; assembly: GCA_902773395.1. The sequence continues at coordinate 1,417 of CACYEJ010000455.1, read as the reverse complement.
TGAATAGTGGCTACCCATTTGTACTCAGGTTCACATATAAAAAAGATAAACACCAGATATAATGCTGTTACAAGAGCTGTTACTCCCGCTTGAAGAGAAAGAATATTCCAAAATGCTTTGCTTCTCTTTTTTCGGTCACTTTGAACGGCCGCCACAGTTCTGTTGCCGTAATTATTAACTCCAAGCATTCCAACTAATGCAAAGCAATTGGCTATTGCATATGTATATGAATAAATGCCTAAGCCTTCCGCACCCAAAACACGTGAAACATAAGGTGACGTTATCAATGGTAAAATAATCAGTAATACCTGATAAATCGAGCTGTACAAGAAATTTATTATTATATTGGATTTCTTCTTTTGTTTTTTCATAATTAATAACTACCTCTTCACAATGTTGTCATCTTTATTCGTTCTCAGAACTATCCAAAGCAACCAATTTTATTGATTATTTTCTTAATAAATAATTAATAATTGATAATCCCTCTTTACCCACATTATGCCATAATTGAAAAAATTCAATTATGGCATAACGTTTTTGTTTTAATTTGTTGTAATGTTTTACATAGTTATTTCAACTATGTCGGAGAATTCTCCAAAGATTTTCGTACTGCCTACCATATAATATGTTCGGATTTTAAAGTAATATGTTGTTCCCTCAGTCATCTTTGTTCTTGTGCAGCTTGTATTTGCAGTACTTGCAATACATTTATATTCACCATTAGGATCATCTGTTGCCATATAAACGCTGTAGCCCTCTGCACCTTCCGCTATACTCCAAGTAACCTTCGCCGAGGCAGCTGATGAAACAATTACATTCAAGTTTTCAAGTGGATCTATGCCGGAATAATCACTGCGAGCAAATGAATAATCACCACAGAATTTCTCACCGTCAACCAAAGCATAAGCACGAACACGTACATAATACCTTGTTTTTTCCAAACCGGACAAAACGAATGAATTATCAGTCGTATCGCCCCAATAAACATAAGTAGGTTCTTCTTCTGTATAAGTATAAATCTCATAACCGTCTGCATAATTAACAGATTCCCAGTTCACGTTAATTGCAGCATTGCCGCCTCTCTTAACTGTAGCCGGTGCAACCTGCTCAGGAGCATAAACTGTTCCCTCTGCAACATCGGAAAACTCTGAGAAATACAATTTATTACCTGCATATGCTCTAACCCTGAAATAATATGTTTTGCCTGTTTCAAGATTATACTTTGTATACGTTGGTTCTGTCGTGCTGTCTACTGCTGTAAACTCTCCGTCTGGTGTTTCACATATATATACTGTGTAACCGTCTACATCGTCTACTGCGTTCCAGCTTACTTTTAGTCTATTGCTTCCGCTGTTTTCTACTATCAGGTTTTCGATGTATCCGACTCCCGGATAGCTGCTTCTTGCATAAGACATAT
>CACYEJ010000454.1 GCA_902773395.1 uncultured Ruminococcus sp. | reverse complement strand
TTTAGGTGAAAATTTATGTCGTCTACTATAAGCACAGTCACAACGAATTAATCAAGGAAAAGAGAGGAACTATGGCAGAAAAAACTAAGATAAAAACTTCTATTGGCGGCTCGGCTCTGATTGAGGGAATTATGATGAGAGGTCCGAAGCGTACAACAGTTGCTATCCGAATGAGTGATAAATCAATTTATACAGAGGATATTGAATTCAATTCAGTCGCAAGTAAGGGGAAGTTCTTTAAATTGCCGCTGGTGCGTGGATTTGTTTCATTGATAGATTCAATGCGTTTGAGCATGAAATGTCTTATGCTTTCAGCGGATAAAGCTGTCGAGGGCGGCGAGGAAGAAGAAGAGCCTTCGAAGTTTGAAAAGTGGGCAATGGAAAAGTTCGGCGATAAGTTCTATAATATCATTATGGGTTTTGCTACCTTTGTAGGTGTTGTGATTGCAATTCTGCTGTTCTATGCACTGCCAACTGCTTTGTTCAATCTGCTTGCAAAGGCGGTGCCGTCACTGGGCTCCGGAACGGTTTGGAGAAGCATATTTGAGGGCGTTGTTAAAATTATTCTGTTTCTGTCATATGTTTTGCTGGTGTCCAGAACACCCGATATGCAGCGGACGTTTATGTATCACGGGGCGGAGCATAAAACGATTTTTTGCTATGAGAATTTGGAAGAGCTTACCGTTGAGAATGTTAAAAAGTATACTCGCTTTCACCCAAGATGCGGCACAAGCTTTATGATTATAATGCTTTTGGTGGGTATTATAATCGGTTTGTTTATAAAGGCAACAAATCCGCTTTTGAGAACGGGTATAAAGCTGCTGCTGCTGCCCGTGTCGTGTGGCATTGGATATGAGCTGATTAAAATTTGCGGAAAATATGACAACGTGTTTACGAGAATTGTCGCTGCTCCCGGACTTGCTGCTCAGAGAATTACTACAAAAGAACCGGACGACAGTATGATTGAAATTGCGATTGCGGCAATTAAGCCGGTTATTCCTGAAAATGGTGAGGACAGAATTTAATGGATAGTTTGAACGGTATGACGCTGTATTCTGTGTATAAACAAGGGGAGAAGATCCTTTGTGATGCGGGTGTGCCCGATGCGGATTTTGATTCGCTGTATTTGCTGGAGCATTTTTTCGGAGCAGACCGCACTGAACTGATTCTTCACGGCGAACGTAAGGCAGATGAAACGCTGTGTGAGAGATTCTTTAAAGCCGTAAACGAGCGAATAACAGGAAAACCGCTTCAGTACATTGTCGGAAAATGGAACTTTATGGGATACGATTTTGTTGTCGGAGAGGGAGTTTTGATTCCCCGTGACGATACTGAAGTTGTCGTAGAGGCTGCTTTGGATTTTCTTAAAAATGTCAAATGTCCAAAGGTAATTGACCTTTGCTCCGGAAGCGGCGCTATTGCTGTTGCTATTGCAAAGTTAATGCCGGACAGCGAGGTTACTGCACTGGAATATTCTGATTTGGCAATTGAGTATCTCAAAAAAAATATTAAGCTCAATGGTACTGAAAATGTGAAAGTGTTTCAGGGCGATGTCACTGTATGCAGCGGAGAGTTTTCAGATGAAAGCTTTGATTTGGTTATCTCAAATCCGCCTTACATCAGGAGCGAGCAGATTGACACGCTGCAGATAGAATTGCAGTTTGAACCGAGAATGGCTTTGGACGGCGGCAGGGACGGACTTTATTTCTATAGAAGCATTGTGAAGAATTGGTCATCGAAGGTAAAACCAAACGGTATGATAGCCTTTGAGGTTGGCGAGGAACAGTTTGAACCGGTAGCGGAAGAGGTTAGAAAACAAGGGTTTGAAAATATAGTTTATCGGCTTGATTTGCAGGGTTTTAAAAGAACGGTAAGCGGAATTAAAAAATAATATTGTATATATAAAAATTTGAAAGGATTGAAAATAATGGCAGTAGATAAAAATAAAGCACTGCAAACTGCCCTTGCTCAGATTGAAAAGCAGTTTGGTAAAGGTGCTGTTATGCGTTTGGGTCAGCAGGAAACCATGAAGGTTGAAGCTATCTCCACAGGCTCATTATCACTTGATATTGCGCTTGGTATCGGCGGCTTGCCACGTGGAAGAATCATAGAAATGTACGGACCTGAAAGCTCCGGTAAAACTACTTTGGCTCTTCACTGTATCGCAGAGGGACAGAAGGTCGGCGGTACGGTTGCCTTTATAGATGTTGAGCATGCACTTGACCCTGTATACGCTGCAAACTTAGGCGTTGATGTAGATGCACTTCTTGTTTCTCAGCCCGATACAGGCGAGCAGGCTCTTGAGATTACAGAGGCTCTCGTGCGTTCGGGTGCGATTGACGTTATCGTTGTTGACTCTGTAGCAGCTCTTGTTCCTAAAGCGGAGATTGAGGGCGAAATGGGCGATTCTCACGTTGGCTTGCAGGCTAGATTGATGTCGCAGGCACTTAGAAAGCTTACGGGCGCTATCTCAAAAAGTAATTGCGTTGCGATTTTCATTAACCAGCTTCGTGAAAAGGTTGGCGTGATGTTCGGTAACCCTGAGGTTACTCCGGGCGGTCGTGCGTTGAAATTTTATTCCTCTGTTCGTCTTGACATCAGAAAAGTTGAGGTTTTGAAAGTAAACGGTGAGCTTGTGGGTTCTCACACTAAGGTCAAGGTCGCTAAAAATAAAATGGCGCCGCCGTTCAGAGAAGCTGAGTTTGATATTATGTACGGTAAGGGTATCTCTAAAGAGGGCGAGCTGGTGGATTTAGGCGTGCGCGCGGAGATTTTGCAGAAGTCCGGCGCGTGGTTCAGCTACGGCGAAAGACGTCTTGCGCAGGGTCGTGATAAGACAAAGGAACTGCTCAAAAATGATCCCGAACTGGCGGCTGAAATCAGAGAAAAAATAATGCAGAATATTGATGTTATTAACTCTAAGCCGCTTGCAAAGGGCAGTAAGTCCGCAAAGGGCAAGTCTAAGAAAGATGCTAAGGCTGAGGCTGAAGCAGAGGCGGCTGCTGTTGAAGAGTCTG
>CACYEJ010000453.1 GCA_902773395.1 uncultured Ruminococcus sp. | reverse complement strand
CTTCCGAAAACGCGCCGTGTAATATTGCCCTCACGATCCGGACAGTGTTTATCGAGCTGTCCAATAATACTTTCAACACAGCTACAGGCGCTGGCAAAAATATCTTTTCTCTTATCAATGCCCTGAAAGCGCCAATCCGTTTCAATGCCTTGATTCACACGATAATCTTCAAGGAGCCTTCCCATTGTCGGATTGCTGTTGTATTTTTCTGCTAAAGCATTAAACTCAGCAGTAGAAAGCTTGAAGTTTTTAAGCACCTCAATATCTTCGGGGTTCATACGACCGCCGGAGGGAAGCATATTGTCTTCTTCAGCCTTAAAATACTTTTCCTTGATCTCAGAGATAACGGTCTTGTGTTTATCAACCGTGCGCTGTCTGGAATCGTCTAATTCTTTTATAAGCCTCTGGTATGCAAATTCTGAAAGCTCATCTTTCATACGCTGTTCAAGATAATCCTTGTGCATACTTTGGTGTTTTGCGTCTAACTGTCGAAGTTCTACAACAGCGGCGCGACCTACTCTGTCAAGCTCCTGAAAATATAATTTGTGATCCATAATGTTTTTCCTTTCTGAAATAATAAAAAGGCAAGGGCTTCACCTGTAAAGATGATAGCCCTTGCCTTATAAGCTCCTATAGTAATTGCGAATTTGCAACGCCCATAGTGGGATAATATTATTATAATATATATCGTCTTTAGTGTCAATAACAAACACAAAATATTGTGAGCATATTACAGCCTTTTTTGACCGTTGCACGGCGACCTGTTACGCGTGTCAACATAGCAATGCTTGTACTTGCTTTTCTGGACGATCGAGAAGTGCGCTTTAGGGAAAAGCGCGGCTACTATTTGAGCAATTCGCTTTACACGATCTTCTTCGTCCGGAGAATATGAAATGTTTAGCTTCATTTTGTCACCTCCTAATTGATGTCAGTGCTTTTTATCGCTTTTTGATTCTCTAACGTATCAATCAATTCATCACCATATAATTCACATGGAGTAGCGTCAAATCGGTCAAGGATTTCAACAGACCTTTCCACCGCGCTCATACCTCTGTCTTTGAACGCGCTTAGTCCCGTACCTCTGTACAGAGTGTTTTGTAGTATTTCATTTCCGTATCTTTGCCGCAGTACCAGATCACGGGATAATCTGTTGTGGCTGTTACTCAGTATACGGTAAACCTTATCAACTGAAATACCGTATTTTTCCGCTATTTCCGTTTTGGGTACAGCGGAATAATAATAATCATAAACTATATTCCGTTGCTGTTCGTCCAGTTTTCTTTGCATAGCGGTGTCAAGGTCAATGTGTAACTTTGTAACATAATCAGCGTGATCTATCTGCTCAAACGGCTCTTCTGAAACGGGATCGGGGATTGCGTCTGACAACAGTAAATCGTCTGTTCCGTCTATCGGGGTATCAATAGAACTGCTGCCGTTTAGCGGTTTGCGACGTTGATTTCGATAGCCAAGCAGGGCATTAAAGCGGCTTTGCATAGGATAATGTATATAAGTTGTAAATTTATAGCCTGAGCCGCTGTCATAAGCCGCTACGGCGTCAATGAGGACAAAATAACATTCCTGCATTAAATCTTCCTGTGTTACTCCGCATTCCGTAAAGCGCTCGCCGCGGATAGTCCACCACTTATTACACAGCGTAACAAACAGTTTTTCGGTTTTCTCCCACAGCTCCGTAATAAGCTCCGTATGACCTTGCTGGATTTCTATTGCAAGCTCTTCATTTGTCATTGACACAAAACCACCCTTATGATAGAATATTTTTATACGTTTGAGATATTCTATCTCCTAAAAGGCGGTTGCTTCGGTGGCTGCCTTTTTTGTGTTTTTCGGTATCAAAAAGGGGGCATTTCACTTTGCCGCGTCTTTGCTGTATGCTGTTTGTGAGGCGACAAAAAGAGCTATTCTTACTTTGCCGCCTCTTTGCTTAACATAATTTTGAAGTGTCACTTTTTCTCTGTTTCTCTGCTCCGTGTTGTTATACGTGCTATATCAGCATTAGCCCACCGCCTATATGCTTTTTCAAATTCAAGTGCAAATGCTTGCACTTGATCTCGTACTTGCTCTAATTCGTCCATAACAGCGTCAAATTCATAAGGAGATACTTGTTCAATGTACGCCTCAAGATTTCTCATTTTGCAAACAGCGCGGTAATGCTTCCGATTCAGCTCTTTCAATTCTTCGGGCCAAGTTAAACAAAAGTCGTTCATTCAATCCACCTCCTTCCATGGGATCTACACCAAATACAGCAAAAAGCAATAATGCTGT
>CACYEJ010000452.1 GCA_902773395.1 uncultured Ruminococcus sp. | reverse complement strand
TTCACCTGTTTGTAGGCCTCTTCCTCCGTGGTGTCAGTGTTGGCCATGTTTTTGAGTTCAAACAAAACCATCGGGATGCCATTGATGAAGATCAGAATGTCTGGTCGCTTATTTTTGTACTCAATGATGGTGAACTGGTTTATGACCTTAAAATCATTTGCATCCGGATTATCAAAATCAACCAATCGAACGGTAAAGGTGCGGCTCTCACCGTCCTTTTTATAGGGGACGGGGATGCCTTCAATCAGGTACTTATGAAAGGAAGCATTCAGGTCTTCCAAACGCAAGAGCCCCAGGTTCCTGATCGCCTTAATTGCCTCTGAGATAATCTCCTGGGTGATGCCAGGATTGACATTCAGCATAGAAGACCGGAAGCAGTCCTCAAGAATCACCTCGTGGTAATCGCGGGCGATATCAGGGCCGTAGACATATTCATAGCCTTTTTCTTGAAGCTCGGCAATAATTGCTTGCTCTAATGTATTCTCATTTACGGCCACTCTGCTCACATCCTTTCATCATCACAGCTGTACGCTACTATAATCTATTGTTCCTTCAATTAGGCCTGGCAGTATTCTGTCGCGCATCATAAGAAGATGCTCATTTTCAAGGCCTCCTTGATATATCTTCTCATATAAAGGCTCTACAATCCGATTGAATTCGATAATCTCTTGGAGAGGCGGAATTACGATATGTTCTGTTGTAATAAAAGCATTTAGATCAAAGTTTTTGATTCCTGTTGTTCCATTTTCATAGATAAACATTCTCCCTTTGTCATAAAGGTACTGCCAATACGCATAAACAAAGAAAGAATAGAACTGTTTCGGGGTAATTGCCCTGCAAAAATTGGTGCATATCATGCCCTTATCATATCTCTCTAACAAAGACTGCGGTACGGCTGTGATACGCCCCGTTGACTGTGTAGGGCTACCTCCTGAAATTTCTACAACCAAATCGTCTTTTTTCAACCGTTTCGTTTTATAGTTCTTCTCAAGAATATAACGAACCGGCATTTTACCTTTCTTGCCGATCTTCACTTCAGGAATATCAGCACCCCGGATACAATAAACCTCTGTTATATGTTTTCCTTCCGCTTTTTCTTTTCCCCAATCGCCACCAATTGTTGTTTCGATAACGTCTCCAAAACAACCATCGTTCCAACTCTGAGGTTTTACGCCAAATTCCGATTCTTCTAAATTCGTACAGCCATCAAAGAAGATGAATCGAGATGTAAATACAGTCATAATATACTCGATCAACTCTCTGTTAACTTGATCGTTTGTTTCTATTTTTTCATCTATTGCACTTAGAATATCAGCAATTCTCCTTTGTTCCTGTAAGCAGGGAGCAATAAACGCAAAGTCTTTTATCTGACCAGCATTTAGGTTCTGCTGTGCTCCCCCATTAGCCAAAGAAGCTAATCGTTTGTAATTCTTTAGCAAATAATAGTACACATATCGATAATCTGCTTCATTCTCATCAATGATCAAGTTGCAGCAGGCTTGATTTGTCGTTAGTGGAATTCTCGTTATTGCTACTTTGGCCGCAGTTGCCCCATACATAGCGACAATTACAGCGTTTTCCGGAACCCACTTTGCAGATGAACAATCATATCCTTTTTGGGTAATGAATCGTTCCGTTTTGTATATCCTGTTAAAGTCAATCTCCTTAGTGTTAAGCCAAGGAATAGTACCGCCTTCGTAATAGTCTAAGACAGTACTTTTAGGTGTTCCTCCACTATATACCGAGGCACATACAGAACCTATGGTCCTATTTTGCATTTCCATTAATATCACCTCTGATTAGAAAGCCATTCCTTTAGAGTCATCTTGTTTTTGGTCTTCCAAGAGGATGGGCCATTACAACTACTCCCAGAGACGAACTCACCAGCAACTGTTGAGCTGCTGAACTCAAGATCCTTCTGAAGAACACAATTCTCACTCGTCAATCCAGCCTCTCGCCGCCTCTTTTCAACAGCCCTATGGGACTTAAAATGAGAAGACACAGAACATGAAACGGTCGATCCTTTTTTCAGAATATATATTCCTTCTTTATATTCGAGCATTGCCTGATAATTGTTCTTCTTGCTTTCGAGATAAAAAGTCATCAAATATCCCTCCTACTATTCATTCAATTGCAAAACCAAGTCCAACTGATATCTGGCGTATTTTTTCTTCAAGCTCATGTGAGCGTTTAAATTGTTCTGAAAGGTTAGATGCTATTCTTTCCATTCTTTCCTCATAAGAGAGCGTATCTTCATAGCTTTCTTCAATCCCCACATACCTACTCGGCAATAAAATGTAGTCGTTATTTGCAATTTCGTTTATTGATGCTTCTTTGCAGAATCCTTGCTTATCTTTATAACTCGTTCCATTTCGCCATGCATGATACGTGTTTGAAATAAGTGCAATATCCTCTGTCGACAATTCCCGAACTCTCTTATCAACCATATAACCAAGCTGCCGAGCATCAATAAATAATACTTTCTTTACTGAATTAGCTTGTTTCCCTTTCCGCATAATCCACAAACAAACAGGTACCGCTACGGAATAAAACAGGTTTGGTGGCAACGAAACAACGCACTCAACCACATCTCCCTCAACCATATTTCGACGTATATTGCCTTCATTAGAAGCGTTCGATGTTAATGATCCGTTAGCAAGCACA
>CACYEJ010000451.1 GCA_902773395.1 uncultured Ruminococcus sp. | reverse complement strand
CTCTTAACTGCCGTTATATGCAGACCACACGTGAAAATGTCCCGAATGCCGAATATCTCTTTTTTACGGAGTCTCACAGCCACGCAACAGAACAGAAGCTCGTTAAAAACGATATCGACAGCGTTATCCATGACATTGACAGGATAATATTTGCCGAGGACGAGGTCACAACAGGCAACACGATCATGAAGATAATAAACATTATCGAGAAGCTTTATCCAAATCGTGTAAAATTTTCGGTTGCGTCGCTTCTGAACGGAATGGACAAGGACTCACTCCAAAAATACGACGCTAAAAACATCAGCGTGTACTACCTTTTAAAGACAGATCACAGCACATTTTCGGAAATTGCCGACAGCTTTAAGGGCGACGGCACATATTTTGATAAGAACATTTCCGAAGCAAATGCGAATATTTTCGATATTTCCGATAATTATATAAATACACGCAGACTTACCGACGGCGTAATTTATGAGAAATCGTGCGGCAAGCTTTTTGAAAAAATAAAAAGCCAAACAGATTTAAGCGACATTCGCACGATGGCTGTTATCGGAACAGAGGAGTTTATGTATCCTGCTTTGTATATTGCAGCAGCATTTGAAGACTGCGGAATTAACGCCGTGACTCATTCAACAACGAGAAGTCCGATAACCGTAAGCTCCGAGGAAGACTATCCTCTTCACTGCCGTTTTGAGCTTGCAAGTCTTTACGACCCCGACAGAAAAACCTTTATTTACGACTTAAAAAAATACGACTGCGTTATTATCCTCACAGATTCAACGGACAGTTCAACAGAAGGCATTAATTCTCTTGTAAATGCCATAAAGCTTGCAGGAAGCAGCAGCATAAATATTTATAGGTGGTGCAATAATGACAGTAATTCGTGACAGTGATTATTATGTAAAAACATCGTACAGCCCTGATGATGTAAAGCTTTTGCTTATGGACGTAACGGGCATGGTAGAGCCTCAGCCTACTGCCGAGCGTGAACGGCTGATACAAGCCGGAAAACACTACTGCGAAATGCTTCCGATAGAATACGTTCCCTCACCGAAATATATGCAGGTGTACAGAGAAGCGTTAAAAACGTATTCCAAGCCAACAGCAGAAGCAATAGCAAGACTCTCAGACAGAATAATAATGAGAAAAGGCAAAGGAGTTGTTCTTGTTTCCCTTGCAAGAGCAGGAATCCCGATAGGCGTACTTATTAAAAGATATATCAAGCTTAAATATCACATTAACGTACCGCACTATTCCATATCTATTATACGCGGTATGGGCATAGACAATGTTGCTATGGAGTACATACTTTCACGTCATTCAGCCGAAAGCATTGTTTTTGTAGACGGCTGGATAGGCAAGGGAGCGATCCTTAAAGAGCTTAAAAAGGAAATAGCAAAATATCCGGGCGTATCGGACGAAATAGCCGTTGTAGCCGACCCTGCAAATATGACCGATCTTTGCGGAACTCACGAGGACATACTTATACCAAGCTCGTGTCTTAACAGCACCGTTTCGGGACTTGTAAGCCGAACCTTTTACAGAAGCGATATAATAGGGCCCAACGATTTTCATGGAGCCGTTTATTACGGTGAGCTTAAAGATTCCGATTTGTCATACGACTTTATAAATGCGATTCAAAGCGAATTTGAATTAGATCTTGATTTAATCTTTCACAGAAACTCCGATCAAAGCCGAGGCATAGACGAGGTAAGGAAAATTGCAGATCACTTTGAAATAAGCGATATAAACCTTATAAAGCCGGGTATCGGAGAAACAACGAGAGTGCTTTTAAGGCGTGTGCCGTGGAAGGTTCTGATAGACGAGAGATACAAGGATTCGCAGGATACCGCACATATAATACGTCTTGCGGAGGAAAAAAACGTACCCGTAGAATATTATCCGCTCACGCACTACAAAACGTGCGGAATAATCAAAAAGCTTGCAGACGCATAAATAATTTCAAAGGGACGCTTATAAAGAGCGTCCTATAATTTTTGGAGGTTAAATACTATGATAAGAATTTGGTTCAACCACTGGTTCAGCACCGCATACAGGCTTATCGAGCTTATGAAACAAGACTCAAAGGAGGAAATATATGTAATAGGCACAAACCGCCGAAGTCACTCTGTAATTCAAAAAGTATGCGATGAGTGGTACGAGGAAAAAAGCTTGGACGGCGATGAATATATTGATTACTGCCTTAAATTTTGCAAGGATCACGATATAAACGTATTTGTTCCGAGAAAGCACATGGATATCATAAGTCTTAACAAGTCAAAATTTGAAGAAATTGGTGTAAAGGTGCTTGTTGATGATTACAAAACCGTCTCGCTGCTAAGTGACAAGGCTAAAGCATACAAGCTTTTGAGCGAATGCAAAAGCTTAAAGATCCCCGACTTTTATATTGTAAACACAGCGGAGGAATTTGCCGAAGCTTACACAACGCTTAAAGAAAATCACGGGCGTGTGTGTATCAAATTTGTAAAGGACGAGGGCGCTATGAGCTTTCGTCACATTGTCGAGTATGCCGACAGATTTGAAAAGCTGCGTATGTATCAGGGAACAGGAATTTCATATAACGATCTGTATATCACTTTATCACAAAAGGAAAGCTTCGATGATCTGATGGTAATGCCGTTTCTTGACGGGTTTGAGGTAAGCGTTGACTGTTTAAAGACAAGCAGCGGAATTATTGCAATACCGAGAATTAAAAGCGATTCACGACATGAGTATATAAAATTCGATGAAAACATTATTTCAATGGCAAAGGAAGCCGTTAAAAAGGCGGGACTTGAATATCCATGCAACGTGCAGTTCAGATACAGCTCAGATACGCTTTATCTTTTGGAAATAAACACGAGAATGTCGGGCGGACTGCAAATGAGCTGTCTTGCGGCAAATGTCAACGTACCTAATATCGCTCTTAACAAGCTTTTGGGAAATGATATTGAATGGAAAATGGATAAGACTGACAGGATAGTTTCATATATAGAAATTCCTCAGATAGTGAATTGATGAGCAATAATAATGTATTGACATTCTTTTCTTTCGGGTTATAATATAATTAAGGAATTATTGATCAAAGAATTGCTTTAGAGCCTGTTTAATATCTTAGCGACACACGTCTTTTTGGCAAATTTTCCTGCTAACTGCGTCAAAAGAACTT
>CACYEJ010000450.1 GCA_902773395.1 uncultured Ruminococcus sp. | reverse complement strand
TGATTTGTTTCGTCAGCGACGGGGCTCTGCCCTCGACCCGCAAACTTTTATATGCTATATCTTTTAGATTTTGAGTATAAAACTTTTCGCCGTCTTTGATTTGTAGATAGTGAAAAAACCTGAAAGGAAGATTTTTATGGTTACCCACGAGGACGTGCTGGCAATCGCAAGACTTTCCAAGCTGTATATCGCCGAAGAGGAGCTTGACGATATGACAAAGGCTATGGACGATATAATTAAATTTGCCGATACGATTAACAATGCTTCCGAAGAGGGAGTAGAGTTTGACAATATTAACAATCTCTCTAATGCGTTCAGAGAGGACGATGTTGTTCCGTCCTACGACAGAGAAGAGATTCTCAAAAATGCTAACGATATTGACGAGGGTCATTTCCTCGTTCGCAAGAGGGTGTAAATTATGGCAGAGGGAAAAATTAAACATTACAGCAAAATGCTTGAAAATAAAGAAATCTCCTGCAAAGAGCTTACGGAAAAATTCCTCACCGAGATAGAAAGTGCCAATAAGGACCTTAACGCTTATGTAAAGGTAACTCCCGATACGGCTTTAGAGGCTGCAAAAAAGGTTGACGAAAAGCTTGCAAAAGGGGAGAAGCTTTCACCGTTAGAGGGTATTCCTATGACTTTGAAGGACAATATCTCTACAAAGGGTATTGAAACTACCTGTTGCTCGAAGATTCTGGAGGGCTATACTCCAATCTACAATGCGACTGTATGGGAAAAACTTTCCGGTAATAATGCAGTATTGCTCGGAAAAACTAATATGGACGAATTCGCTATGGGTTCATCTTCCGAAACATCATGCTTTGGAGGAGCAAACAACCCTCATAATATAAATCACGTTGCAGGCGGAAGCTCAGGCGGAGTTGCTTCGGCAGTTGGCGGTAATATCGCCGTTTACGGTCTTGGCTCTGACACAGGCGGCTCTATCAGACAGCCGGCAAGCTTCTGCGGTATCGTTGGTCTAAAGCCCACCTATGGTGCAGTTTCGAGATATGGTCTTATCGCTTACGCTTCGAGCTTCGATCAGATCGGACCTATTACAACTACTGTAGAGGACGCCGCACTTGTATATGATGCGATTTCAGAATATGATAAAATGGATTCCACCAGTCAGGGCAGAAAGGGCGAGCCGACTGCAAATACCCTTAAAAATGATATTAAGGGCATGAAAGTCGGTATTCCCAGAGAGTATCTTGAAGGCATAAGAGATGACGTAAGACTTTCTGTTGAGAAAGCGTGCGAGGTGTATAAATCACTTGGTGCAGAGATAGTTTATTTCAATCTGCCGGCTTTGAAATATGCTCTACCGGTTTACTATATTCTTGCTTGTGCGGAGGCTTCTTCAAACCTCGGAAGATATGACGGTATCAGATATGGTTACAGAACCGATTCTTATAAGGATATCAACGAAATGATTTGCAAAACCAGAAGCGAAGGTTTTGGCGGCGAGGTAAAGCGTCGTATTCTTCTCGGCACATATGTGTTAAGTGCAGGCTATTATGACGCTTACTATAAAAAGGCTCAGAATCTCAGAGGTTCTATTGTAAATGCTTTCAAGAATGCTTTCGCAAGCTGTGACGTAATTCTTGCGCCGACTGTTCCGATGACGGCATTTGAAAAGGGCAATGCAATCAGCGACCCGATTGAAACCTATTTGACCGATATATGTACAGTTCCGGTAAATATTGCAGGCTTGCCGGGCGTAAGTATTCCCTGTGGCTTTAACAATAAGGGAATGCCGATAGGTATGCAGCTCATAGGAGATACATTCTGTGAGAGTAAGATTCTCAATGCTGCTTGGCAGTATGAAAATGCAGCAGGTGCTGAGGTGTTTAAGGAATCTCAGTACGGCGTGAAATTATAAGAGGAGGGAAAATCAATGAAATATGAGATGGTTGCAGGCTTTGAAACACATATTGAGCTTGCCACAAATACGAAGATTTTTTGCTCCTGTACAACGGAGTTTGGTGCTGATTCCAATACACATTGCTGCCCGATTTGCATAGGCTTGCCGGGTACGCTTCCTAAGCTGAATCGTCAGGTTGTGAAGTATGCTATAATGGCAGGGTTGGCAACAAATTGTGAAATTGCCAATATTTCTAAAATGGACAGAAAGAATTACTGTTACCCAGATTTGCCTAAAGCATATCAGATTTCGCAGTATGACAAACCGCTTTGTGAGCATGGCTATGTGCAGCTTAGCAGCGGCAAGAAAATCAGATTGACAAGAATTCATATAGAAGAGGACGCCGGTAAGCTTATTCATAAGCGTGGCGATACTTATATTGATTATAACCGTGGCGGCGTTCCGCTGATTGAAATTGTATCCGAGCCGGATATTCGCTCAGTGGAAGAGGCTAAGGAGTATGTTGAGAAGCTACAGCAGGTTATGCGATATATAGGAATTTCCGACTGCAAAATGCAGGAGGGCAGTATGAGATGTGACGTCAATATTTCTGTTCGTCCTGTAGGCAGCGAAGAGCTTGGCACAAGAACTGAAATAAAGAATATGAACTCTATTACATTTATCGGTAAGGCAATGGAGTACGAGTTCAGCCGTCAAGTTGATTTGATTGAATCAGGCGGTAAGGTGGAGCAGCAGACTCTTCGATATGATGATGTGACAAATACAACATCATCTATGCGTGGCAAGGAAGACGCAAACGACTATCGTTATTTCCGTGATCCTGATCTTGTCACGATCAGCGTAACAGATGAGGAGATTGACGAGCTTAGAGCAAAGATACCGGAGCTTCCATTCCAAAAGCAGGAGAGATATGTAAACGAGCTTGGCTTGAATGAAAAGGACGCTCATAATCTGTCTAAGTATAGAAATATTGCTGAATTCTTTGAAACTGCTTCAAACGGAGTCAAGAATCCCAAGACAGTTGCAAACTTTATTATAGGTCAGATATTCCGCAGATTGGAAACAGAATCCGATAAAGAGGAGTTCAATATTTCTATTACGGCAGAGCAGCTAAAGGAGCTTGTTAAGCTGATTGATGAAGGCAAGATCAAAAATAATCTTGCAAAATCAACACTGGAAAAAATGCTTGACACAGGTAAAGATTATAAGGAATTCATTTCCGAAAGTGACCTTGCAGGTATGGACGAGAATACTCTTAATGAGCTTTGCCAAAAAGCCGTTGATAATAATGCAAAAGCAGTTGCCGATTATAAGAACGGCAAGCAAAAGGCACTTAAATCAATTGTGGGATTTGTTATGAAAGAGAGCAGAGGTAAAGCTGACGCAGCGGTTGCCGAAGCTAAAATACTGGAGATTATCTCACAGTAATTGAGTTTTTAGGTTACGCTGAGAATATATTATTTCCCATTAATTTTGCTCCATTATCAGTGAATTGAATATAAAAAGGCATTGATTTTTTCAGTGCCTTTTTATGCTATAAAATTGCCTATTTTTAATTTTTGAATTATGTCATATATTATATAAGTTTCCCTAATTTTTTTTATTGCAATCGAGTATATTGAAAAGTTCGGTGTATTGTGTTATAATATACGTCAAAGTAAAATGTCGAAATCTATCTGATGCTGTTTTACTGAATAATTAATTTAATATTGACGGTGAGTAACAGTATGAGAATTAATCGGAGGATAATTTATGAAAATGTTTTGCAAATATTGTTTTTGCATTTCTGCTCTTTTCCTTTTAATAATGCTTGCAGGCTGCGGCACATCAGAATATTCTGTTCAGGATTTTGCTGATGTCAAGGTGCTTGGCTATACAGAACACGGCACACTTTCAATAAAAGTGAAGGATTCAGCCGTGAATCAGATTTATGCAGACGGCAGAAAGGATAAAACAGCGGCTCTTCGTTTTGCTGAAACATTTAAATTTACTTATGACGGTCAGAACGATGAGGATTCGTATTTCAGCAACGGTGACGTTGTTACCATTAATGTGACCTATGATGAGAGTATGGCTAATTCTCTCGGATTGAGCTTTGTAGATTCTTCTTTTCAATATACGATTGACGGATTGGAAGATAAGCTTGAAGCAAGTCCGTTTGATGGATTGACTGTAAAATTCAGCGGTGTTGCACCGTATGGTTCTGTTCAGCTTGATAAGTCGAATTGTATTCAATATGTTATAGATAATGTAACATTCCATTGCGACAACTACGATCTTTCTAACGGTGACAAGGTTGTAGTGTATGCTGAGTTTAATTCTGAGATTGCAGAAAGAAACGGTTACGTATTTACCGAAGATGTAAAAAAGTATACTGTAGTTGGTTTGCCAAAATATGTAAAAACCATGATGGGAGTGTCATATGACGCTACCACTGCCAAGATGCGTAAAATGGTAGAAACGTATATGTCTGAGAGCAATGACACTTATAAATCGTTTGATTGGTATTTTGGCGAAGAGGATTCCGATGAGGATAGCGAGTATGAAGATGATAACACATCATTGACTTTTGACAGTGATATAATGGACGATGATCCTATTTTTGGAAACTTCGATGATGATGAAGAAAATGAACTCTCTGATGACGAAACCGACATGGGTGATATTTCAGATTCCACAAGCTCCGAAACTAAGAAGAAAAAGCAGTCAGATGTTCAGAGAATAAAAAACGATTTTGTATTGTCCAATTTCAAAGCGAAGTTTGATTATACTCCAGTAGAATGTTTTTATGGTATAAATCCTGTTCAGCTCAGCGATAATCAATTCTATTCGATATATAAAATAAAGGGTACGTTTGTTTGCGAAGAGTCGGGCGGTTCAGGCTTTATCAAACCGGGTGATACTTTGGTAGGCGAGCTTTATGTTATCGCCAGATTGACAGCCGGAAGCGTAGATATAAAGAATAATCTTTATTATGAGGATTCGGTTTTAAGAAATTATCATTCTTATTCTATTCACAGCGTTCCTAAATACAGCGATGCTACGTCTGAAATATTCGGAAGCACAACTTATTTGGTAGAACAGTTATCCTACGTTGAGGATATAGACGCTTATAATGCATTTGTAAAGAAGCTCGAAACAAAGACAGAGAAAAAGGGTAACGCTCATATTACCATTGACACCTCAACCGATACCACAAAGGATAAGAAACGAAATTCTTCCACAAACGATACCGATACGAATACGGATTCAGAGCTTGAAGAAGATCCTAACGAATATCTTGATGAGAACGGCAATGTTCAATACTACGATCCTGATGGGGAATATAATTATGACGATGACTACAGCTATGATGAGGGCTATGACGAAATAGATAATTATGACGAAGATTATCAGGATTTTGATTATGGGGATTTCTGATAAAAAAATTTAAAAATTCAACGAAATTTTTAATATAATCATTTGAATTATTTATCGTATTGTGTTATAATTAAAGTAGTAGATTAGGAAACTAAATTCATTGTTAGGATGTGTAATGATAATGATAAACGGAGTTTGTTTAAAGAATGCGATTATTTCCGGTGCTAATAATATTAGCAGAAATAGATCCGCAATTGATGACCTGAACATTTTTCCTGTTCCCGATGGAGATACAGGTACAAATATGTCAATGACTATCAATTCGTCAGTTGCTATGCTAAAGGAGCTTGACTGCGATGATGTTGCGACTGTTTCCAAAAAAACAGCTTCTGCACTTCTCAGAGGAGCAAGAGGTAATTCTGGTGTAATTCTTTCACTCATTTTCAGAGGCTTTTCCGTTGGTCTAAAGGACAAGGAATTCGCTGACGGTGCAGATTTGGTGGCTGCTCTTGGCGCAGGTGTTGAGGCTGCATATAAGGCAGTAATGAAGCCTACAGAGGGTACTATTCTCACCGTAGCACGTATGGCATATGAAGCAGGTAACGCTCTTATTGCTACGGAAAATGACCCTGTTGTTGTATGGGAAGCTATGGTTGAGGCTGCAAACGATGCGCTTGAGCTTACACCTGAGCTTCTTCCGGTGCTGAAAAAGGCTAATGTTGTAGATGCCGGAGGAAAGGGTCTATGCACTATCTTTGAAGGTATGCTTTCAGTATTCAGAGATGGCGAGATGATAGATTATGTTCAGTCAGACGAAGAAAAAAAGAAAGCAGACGATGATTATTTCAGATCTGCTGCGGCTCAGTTTGACGGCGATATCACTTATACCTACTGCACCGAGTTTATTGTAGGAAGAGATCCTGAAATACATAAGGACGCTCAGGAGCTGAGAGATTTCCTGCAAACTATCGGTGATTGTGTAGTTGTTGTTGATGACGAGGAGATTGTCAAGGTTCATGTTCATACAGAGAATCCAGGCAACGCTTTGCAGCAGGGCTTAACATATGGTCAGCTTTTGACTGTTAAGGTTGAAAATATGAAGGAGCAGCACCGTAAGGCTGCCGAAGCAGAACAGAAGGCTCAAAATGCAAAAGCTGAGGAAGAGGCAAATAAGCTCGATGTTCAGGAGCCTACAGAAGATATTGGATTTGTTGCAGTTGCAGCAGGCGAGGGTCTTGTTGAGCTGTTTACTGATTGCGGATGCAGTCATGTTGTCAGCGGCGGTCAGTCAATGAATCCAAGCACTGAGGATATTCTTCGTGCAGTACTCGCAACTCCGGCGAAAAAAGTAGTTGTATTACCGAACAACAAGAATATCATTATGGCGGCTGAGCAGACTATTCCGCTTGTTGATGACAGAGAGGTTATTATAATTCCTACAAAGACAATTCCACAGGGACTTTCAGCATTGCTTGCTTATGATCCTGACCTCGATGTAAATATAGCTATTGATATTATGCGTGAAGCATATCATGGTGTGCAAACAGGTCTTGTTACATTTGCAGCAAGAGATTCGGAGTTTGGTCTGCATAAAATCAAGGAGAATGATATCATTGGTCTTGAAAACGGCAAGCTCACCGTTAATGAGAAAGATGTAGTAAAGGCTGCTGTTAAGATTACAAAAGCTCTTGTTTCCAGAGATTCTTCTTTCATCACAGTAATTGGCGGTGAAGGCATTACTGAGGAGCAGGCTAATAAGGTAGTAGATACATTGACCTCAAAATATGGTAAGGATATGGATATCACATACGTAAATGGCGGTCAGCCGGTTTACTATTTTATAATTTCTGTTGAATAAAGGTTGATTGGATTGGCTTCACTTTACGAGATTCCAAT
>CACYEJ010000449.1 GCA_902773395.1 uncultured Ruminococcus sp. | reverse complement strand
GTATAACAGAATTGAAGCTATGGTTTGGAATATTTTAATTGATATTGAAGTATTCAGGAAGAATAGAATTTATTTCGAGCAAATAAATTATTGGGAGGATTTCTGTGTTACCATTAATCTGCCACTTTACATTCATAGGGCTGTGTTGCTGTCTGACATCACTTATTTCTATTATTGTCGTTATGGTTCACTGTCTATTTATGAAAAGCGCAGTCATATCGAAAAAGAAGAAATTTTGAAAACCATCAACGCAATGGGGGAGGTTAAACATAGTTATTTACACGTGCTGTCAAAACCTTATTTTCATAAATGGTTATATAAGGTGATGAAGACACACTTCTATATAGTTTGTACTATCTTGGCGAAAAAGGAAATAATCTCTCCAGCATTTACAAAGCGTGAAATTCGTGACGTCATGATCTTCCCCCTGTCGTTCGCAGAGATTTGTAAGATGAAAGCGTGGCGATTAAGGATTTTTTGTCTTTTTACGTTAGGGATACTACCTCCGCTCGTGTCAGTTTCATTGATGTGGATTCTAGGTAAGATTAAAAGATTGGTGTAATTTTAAAAAATATTACAATGAAAATAGTATTCTTTTATCCACATTATGCTCAAAAAGCTGGGACGGAGCGTATTTTGATAGATAAAATGAATTGGTTGTCCTCTCATGGCTATGAGATTATAGCATTATCTTATGAACAGGCTGAACACCCGTTTGCTTATCCATTATCAGACAAGGTTAAACATGTTGATTTGAATGTCCGTTTCTTCCCGCTTTATCGGTTTTGTACTATTAAGCGAGCTTTACTGACAATCCTATTTCGTCGCAAATTGATTCGGCGAATGCATGCATTCTTACAACAAGAAAAGCCCCATATAGTGATGTGCACCACTTATGATTCATTTGGAATTACTTTATTGTCAAGGATATGCCCAATATTATCAATACCCTTTGTTATTGAATCTCACAGTTTATACAAAGAAGCTTTCAGTTCAGATTTACTATCCCTTTTCTTACATCGTAAAAGATTACTAACCAACAAGAATATATGCAATGCAGCATGTGTAATATCTCTTACCGAAGGAGATGCTGCTCAATGGCGACAAATTACCAAGAATGTTTTGGTTATCCCCAATATGGTTCATCTGAATAAAGATGAGTCATTGGCAGATTTGCATTCTAAGAATGTCATTTTTGCAGGGCGCTTCGCAGACCAAAAGGGATTGCCCAATTTACTTGAGATATGGACTAAAGTTCAGCAATATCATCCAGACTGGCAGTTAGATATGTATGGTACGGGCGTATTGGAAAACTGGCTTTATCATGAAATAGAAACTAAAAAGCTAAACATTAAAGTCCATGAACCAGATGCTGACATAATGCAACGATACAAGCAAAGTTCTATATTGGTGCTTACCTCGGTTACCGAGCCCTTTGGTCTGGTTATTGTTGAAGCGATGAGTTGTGGTCTTCCTGTTGTCGCTTTCGATTGCCCCTATGGTCCAGGCAACATCATTACAGATAGCAAGGATGGTTTTTTAGTTAAGCAAAATGATGTTAAAGCTTTTACGGAGAAACTATGCTACTTGATGGACAATCCCAGTATACGTCAAAGAATTGGAAAGGAAGCCGTAGCAGCATCCAAGCGTTATGATGAAGATGTTATTATGCCCTTGTGGCATCGCTTCTTTAGTCAGTATGCGTAGCTGTTTTTTTGCGTTTATCCATTTCCATTGAAGCCGACGTAGGGCCAGATAGCAACGAGGCATGCTTGAGAACATGAAAGACTCAAATTTTTGCTTTATGTTGTTTGTAAACCTAAGAGTTGGTGCTTGTCTATTTAGATAATGGATAATCTCTAACTGATCAGGCCAGCTTTTTATAGAATGTAGGGTGGAATACATCATGAGAAAGAAAGAAGTATAGACATCTTCTTTCAACTTGTGTAGTTCCGCATCGGAAAGGTCATTGAGATGGGTTAGTTCCCAGGTCTTGGCGATGACGATACAGAATTCTTTTGCTTTTTGCTTATTGAATGAGTAAGTTGCTGATTCGTGTCCGCGTCGATAGATGTTGAGTAGCCAGTGGGTTCTGATACATTTCCCTGCCCTAAGATAGCATTCATGGGTAAAAGGAACATCCTGAAAGCGTAGGCCTGGAACGAAACGAATTTGGTTTTTGTTTAAGAATTCTCTTTTGAACAATGAGCGCCATACGTAGCATTGATACGGATCTAGGTCTTCTAGAAAAAGACGCACTCCTGTCTTTTCTGTTGACTCAAAAACTCTATGTTCGATAGTAGACCGTTTCTCTATTTCTTCATCGTTCATCACAAGAAAATCGGCCACAATAATGTCGGCCTTTGTTTCCAAGGCTTTTTCTAACAAGAAGGAAAGGCTGTTTTCTATAAGTAGGTCATCAGAATCCGGCATGAGAATGTATTCACCTTTAGCCACTGCAATACCATTGTTTCGGGCAACAGATAAACTGAGATTCTCTTGATTGATAACGATAATATTGCTATGAGCTTGAATAATAT
>CACYEJ010000448.1 GCA_902773395.1 uncultured Ruminococcus sp. | reverse complement strand
TAATTGGTTCTTGTGTATTATTGGGGTTTTAATTTCTGTTTTTATTTACGTCCTTTGTATATGTAATTTAATTTCATTCTATTTAAACATACAACGTTTGCTATTACTATGTCAGAGTAGTGAATCGTTAGAAGCGTATCATAAAAAACAGGTTGGTATTGCAAGTGAATATAATTTGGTTGTAGAAAAATATAACAAAATGAATTTGGAAATAAAATTGATTGGTGAGAAACTTGGTAGAGAATACAAATATAAAACAATATTTCCGATAGATACAGACGATTATCCGAGTTTTGATAGCTATTATGTCGTGTTATTTGATAGTGATGATACCGAAATATTAAAATATGTTGGTAAAGTGGAATTTTATAGCAGAAAGGTCGATGTCCAGGAGAGAATATCAAGTGATCAGATAGTGTTTATACAAATTATAATTAGTGATAAAATCGGTTTGATTAAAGAATGTAAAAAAACCATTGAATTAGCTGAAAATCCCAATATATCTGATGCTGCGAAACGGCAGATTTTAGGTACAGCTTGTTTACCGTTCGATTCACTGACTAAAATGGTCAAATTAGAAAAGAAACTGAAATCAGTTTTGTAAGGAGTGATTTTTATGGAGAACAATGAAATTTCTACTGTGACAAGTAATGTCTTGAATAGTTTTGAAAAAGACGAATTAGGGTTAGTGAAATTGACATTATCTGAGGCAACTACTGAACAATTACTTCTGAGCTTGGTTGAGGTTGCCGGAATACTGACAACAACGGCATTTGATGCAATTTCCAAAATATATATACAAGCCATTATTTCACAGGAGAAACTTGAAAGTGAGGCTCTGGCTACAGAAGCAGATCAGCTTAAAGCGTTTAACAAACTTGTTGAAAAAGCTATGGAACAGGTCGATTTGAGTAAACCGGATACAGTTGAACAGTTTGAAAAAGCTTGTCAAAGCTTGAGAACAAACTTAGAAATATACTATAAAAACAGAAGAAAGCCCAACTTGTTTCGTAAGCTGTTTAGCAGACATTAGATTGTTAGGAACGGTTCATCAATAATTTTTCAAAATATCTTAAGCATAAATTAAAAGTTATTTCCTCACATTTCCTAACTTTATAGAGGTGAAGCGAATGTTAATAATAGGTGGTAAAATATTTGGCAATGCATTGACATATGAGAAATATAAAGAGGAGGTTGATAAAGTTTTTGAAAGCGCAGGAAAGGATATGTCTACCGAAGGAAAAAAATCCGGATACGAAAGAGCTTCAAAGGAGTATCAAAAAGTATACGCCGATTTGGAACAAAGATATATACAAGTGATCAATCGACTTGAAAAAAGCAAATCTTTGACTCCAAGAGGAAAAAAGCTTGCTGATGAATTGAGTTTGCTTGAAAAAAAAGAAGAAGATTTGGAATATCAAATAGATAGAGGTTTAGACGAGGTTGAAAAACGTACATCTATTTCTAAAAGCAAGATTAAAGAATTATTGCAATCAAAAGCAAGTATTGTTAATCCGGCGATGTTAGAAATTCTCATACTTCTTTCGGTTCATAATAAGATAAAAGAGAGACAGTATATAAAAGCTGAACAAAAGGGATATGAGGAAGCAAAAAGGGAACATACTGCTAAAGTAAAAAAATTTGAGGATAAATTGACGTTGCTTATAGAAAAAAGCGAAGTAGAAAACAGAAATATAATATCTTCTATAGCAACACTTTTATATGATATTTCTGAAAAGTACACACGAATTGCCGAACTACGAATCATTTTGAACAAATAACCATGAAAGTAGGGATTACAGAATAATGATTTTATCTGGTAGAAAAAAAAGCGATGATTTAATAGAAGCATACGAGGGCTTAAGCGAAATACGTCGCATGGAAAAGGTAACCAAAAACACCCGTGTTATATTGGACAACCTTGATAAACAATTTTGTAAACAAACCGGACTTACAAAAAATGATATGGTATTTTTGTTTACAGCAATTGGACTGCAAATCGTAAGGCAGTATTTAGTGACTAATTTTCCCGAACGTATAGATGATCAGCTTGCCGCCAAAAAAACTTGGTTTCATAATGAAGAACACTCAAACAGAAAACACCGATACTACAATCCTTCATTAGAGGAGATAATAACCAATCCTGTGCCATTTGACGCAAATATTGGAGCAAATGGTGCATTAAAGGGTGGCGGTAAAATGGGGCATAGAGTGACAGCAATTGGACACGATCCTGTGCTTGGTTTAATATTCGGAACAGCCAATATAGCAACGTCAACTCTTACAACTTCAGATTTTAAGTCTTATCATATTTATACAAATGCAAATAACAGAGATT
>CACYEJ010000447.1 GCA_902773395.1 uncultured Ruminococcus sp. | reverse complement strand
CAATGAGGGCGGTGAACCGTACTGGTCTATGTTTGGCTTCACCTCGAGGATCGCCTGGTGTGCCTGCTTTGTGAGTTGGTGCGCCTACGAGTGCGGATATATTGAAAACGGCATTATGCCATATTCCATTGGCTGTGTGGCCAGCATGAACTGGTACAAGGAGAGAAATCAGTGGATCGATGGGAACGAGGAGCCTGTTCCGGGAATGATCATCTTTTACGACTGGGATGATCCAGATGGTGAGTTTGGTCCGCAGGACGGAAAACCTGATCATACGGGGATCGTGGAGAAGGTGGAGAATGGAGTGATTTGGATTATAGAGGGAAACTCTGGGGATAGCTGTAGGAGGAGTCGGCATGCCGTCGGAGAATATGTGATTATGGGGTATGGGTGCCCGAGATATTGATGTAAAACCAGATATAGTCTTGTTATCAGTTTTCACGCCAATAGTAATATCTTGCCTTACACCGATTTGCTGTGGTGGTGAATATAATCAGCAGCAAAAGAACAAAAAGGCAGCTGTAAGGATTGAAGAAACCAGCAATTGATGATATTATATTATCAATTTGTGCAATGATTCGATATACTATTAGTATTGATGAAAGGCATCAATCTTCTCGGAGGCTCGCTATGACAGAGCAAGAAAGAATCGAAGCAGTTCGACATAACGGAAGGCATTTGTTTACGTTCAAAGAGGAGAACAGAACGTACCCCGTGTGCGTGGCTGCGGTTAGCCACGATGGTACGGCAATTTATGCTGTTCCTCAACAATACAGAACACACGAGATGTATCTTGCAGCATGCAAGAACCAGGGGAGCCTACTTGAAATTGTTCCTGAAGAATTGAAGGACTATGAACTGTGTATGGCTGCTGTTAGCTCAGAAGGTTATGCGCTCCAATTTGTTCCAGAGGCGTTAAAAACTCAAGAAATGTGTGAGGCGGCAGTTTGTAGCAAGATCCCCTCTTTTTCTTATATCCCGCATGAGTATATAACACCACAGCTTTGCGCTTCTGCCGCTGCCAAACATAAGAGTTATGACTTTATCCAAAATCTTCCTGTCGAGATGAAAAAGAGTTCTTTCTATGCGGAACTGGTTTTATTGGATCCCCGATTTATCTTTTACATACCAAAGAAGAACCGAACAGTTCAAATTTGTAGAACAGCAATAAAAGGTCTTGGTTATTCATCTGTTGCAGAAGCAATCCAAAAAGATTGCCGCATATTTGAGTACCTTAATGTTGGGCTGTTGGATTGTGACGCGTGCTTGGCTTTTGTGGAAAACGGGGGCGAGATTGTTAACGATTATTTAATGCCTACAACAGCGCAGCCATTATCTGCTATTTTACAGTATAAAGCTGTCTGCAAAAGGGTTCTTTCGAATGATGGACGTATCCTGGAATATGTTCCGGCAAAGACAATTGATTATGATCTGTGTAAGATTGCGATTCAGAATAATTATCGTGCTTTGAATTACGTTCCGGAAGAATTGATTACAAAGGAGTTGTACGATATAGCGTTTAAACAAAACGTCGACGCTATCTGCGATATTCCTGCTTCGTATTTAGATGAAACGATGTGCTTAACAGCAGTAAGAAAGAGCGGTTTCTATTTGCAATACGTCCCGGATAAAATGCGTACGAAAGAACTATGTCGAGTTGCGTTAGAATCTGACATAAAGGCTATCGATTATATTCCTGGAGAGTATATTACAAAAAAGGATGTTCTTAAAGCAATAGAGCAATATCCTTATAGTTTTGATGAACAGATCCCGGAGCATTGCTGGGACTTAGAGGTGTTTTGTGAAGCCTCGAAAAGGAGAGGTATATATTCAAAGTCTATTATTCCCGATGTTCCGGAAAGCAAACTGACATATGAAATGTGTTTGGAGGCGGTTCGGATAACTCCATATGCTGTTTTGGATATCCCTAAAAAGTTCCAAGCAAAAGAAGTGTATTTGGAAGCGGCTCGTGGCCTTGGAAAAGTCGGATATCCACGTGATTGGAAAATTGTAGAGCAAATTCCTCAGGAATGGAAAGACGAGGAGTTCTTTTCTGCTGTTAAGGAAAATGCATCAGAAGAATGCGTAAACCATCTTCCTTCAAAGGAGAAGCAAGAACCGGTATATAGTATTAAGGACGGCGTTTTAATATCCTATGATGCTAACGGGTGTTATAACATCACAATTCCGGGCACGGCCAAAGTTGTTGATTGCTTCATCAATAACAATACTGAGCAGATTGTTGCCGCCGAAGGGGTTGAAGCTTTTAAAGACTATGTTCTTGATTGCTGTGCAGAATTAAAGACGATAACTCTTCCTTCAACATTAAAAGAGTTCCGTTTCCCTATGATCAGTCACAAATTGGATAAACTGCGTGAAATCAATATTGCTAAAGACAACCCGTTGTTTTCCAGCATTGACGGCATCGTGTATAACAAGGATTGTACTCAACTGATCTGCTGTCCTTGCTCTAATTCATTTGGGAAGATTGTGGTTCCTGATTCAGTGATAGAAATATGTGAAAGTGCTTTTGAGGGATGCCATGTCAAAGAGCTTTGTTTGCCGGATCATTTCATTAAAATCGGTGATTTTGCTTTTTCGAGATGTCACGAGCTAAAAAAAATCAATTTACCAAAAGAATTAAAGACAATTCCCTATGGTCTATTTATTCGATCCGGAATAGAAACCATTGATTTACCTCAAGGGCTTGAAAAAATAGGTGCTTGTGCGTTT
>CACYEJ010000446.1 GCA_902773395.1 uncultured Ruminococcus sp. | reverse complement strand
GTTCTCATCTGAGCACGGAGCTTTGCGTCCAAGTTGGAAAGCGGCTCGTCAAGCAAGAATACCTTAGGATCACGAACGATAGCACGACCCAAAGCAACACGCTGTCTTTGACCACCGGAGAGAGCCTTTGGCTTACGGTCAAGAAGATGATCGATACCAAGAATTCTAGCTGCTTCTTCAACTCTTCTCTTCATTTCGTCAACTGGAGTTTTTCTAAGCTTTAGACCAAATGCCATATTATCGTAAACCGTCATATGCGGATAAAGAGCATAGTTCTGGAAAACCATTGCGATATCTCTGTCTTTAGGAGCAACGTCGTTACAAAGAACGTCGCCAATGTAAAGCTCACCCTTACTGATATCCTCAAGACCGGCGATCATACGAAGCGTAGTAGATTTACCGCAACCTGAAGGACCAACGAGAATAATGAACTCCTTGTCAGCGATTTCAAGGTTAAAGTCGGTAACGGCAACAACGCCGCCGTCATAGATTTTGTAAATGTGCTGCAAAGATACATTTGCCATATAAAATAAACCTCCTATATTTTGCTGCGGTACAAACAAAAAAACCGCTAAGCAAACCAACTTTCTAACTACATATATTAATATAACAGATTTTCGAGAATTTTACCATTAATTTTTTCACTAAAGATTTCATGAATACTTTATGTAATATTTCCAAAAGTATAAAATTTCAATCTAATTTTAGCTATTATTACTATGCAATATCATCAATAATTCGTCATTTGACAACAAACGGCATTCTCCGGACTTCAAATTTTTATCTAGGAATAAGTTTCCGATTCGTAATCTTTCAAGCTCCAAAACGGTTAAATTCACAAATTCAAACATTTTTTTCACTTGATGAAATTTGCCCTCGGAGATTTCTATATTAACGCTTAGGCGGTTGTTCTCATCGGGAAAAAAGATTCTTGCGGCTTTGTACTCTGTGCCGTCTGATAGAGTGATACCGCTTTCTAAAATCTGCTTTTGACCGTCTGAGAGAGGATTGTCGAGAGCTGTGTGATAGAGTTTCCAAACGTGCTTTTTGGGGGAGAGCATATTGTGAGCGAATTCTCCGTCATCGGTGATAATAAGCAAGCCTGTGGTATCCTTGTCCAGTCTGCCGGCAGGGAACAGGTTTCGCCGCTTCATATTCTCCGGCAGCAGGTCGATTACAGTTTCCGCGCGGCTGTCGGCAGACGCACTCAGCACACCTTTGGGCTTGTTCATCATGATATAGATGTATTTGCGGTAGTCGAGCTTTTCGCCGTCGATTTCGATTATATCACATTCCGGATTAAGCTTTAGGTCGCTTCTTGTCGGGCATACGCCGTTGACTTTAATTCTGTTATTTTTAATAAAATTTTTGACCTCTTTTCGGGAGCAGACTCCCTGAGAGGAAAGTATTTTGTCAAGTCGTTCCATAAAATATCACACGTTAAATCTGAACAATACGATATCTCCGTCTTTCATCACGTAGTCTTTGCCCTCGCTGCGTACAAGACCCTTTTCCTTAGCGGCAGCCATAGAGCCGCACTTCATCAGGTCGTCAAAGTGGATAACCTCCGCGCGGATAAATCCACGCTCAAAATCGCTGTGAATTTTGCCTGCTGCCTGAGGAGCTTTTGTGCCGTCCTTAATAGTCCAAGCACGAACCTCAGGTTTGCCGGCGGTAAGGTAGGATATAAGTCCAAGCAGAGAGTAGCACTCACGAATAAGGCGGTCAAGTCCGGACTCTTCAAGACCCATATCAGCAAGGAAAAGTTCTTTTTCCTCTTTGTCCATTTCCACGATATCGGCTTCAATCTGTGCGCAAATCGGCAGCACACCGGCACCCTCTTCGGCGGCAAGAGCCTTTACAGCCAAGTAGCCCTCGTTTGAGTCAAGACCGTTTGCGAAGTCGTCCTCGCTCATGTTGGCGGCGTAGATAATGGGCTTGTTGGTGAGCAGCGCCACATCGGACAGCAGAGATTTCTCATCGTCTGTACATTCCACGCAGCGAGCCGCCTTGCCCTCTTCGAGAACACTCTTTACACGCTTGAAGAATTCAACATCGGCAAGATGCTTTTTATCTGCCTTAGCCATTTTCATAGCCTTGTCAATACGTCTGTCAATCATTTCGACATCGGAGAGAATAAGCTCCAGATTAATTGTTTCGATATCACGCTGAGGATTGACGCTTCCGTCAACGTGGATAATATCGTCATTCTC
>CACYEJ010000445.1 GCA_902773395.1 uncultured Ruminococcus sp. | reverse complement strand
ATCTCGTTGATGTACTTAATGATAGCCTTAGCTCTTGCATAGCCCGGAGCTGCCTTTGCGCCGAAGATAAATGCAGTCGGCTGCCAGTTCGGGAGCTTGCCTTCCTTAAGCTTGAAGTAAATGTCAACGATAGAGAATGCGTTGAGGAGCTGTCTTTTGTACTCGTGCAGACGCTTAACCTGAATGTCAAATATCATATTCGGATCAAGCTTAACGCCCTCGTGCTTCTCAATGTAGTCAGCGAGTTCCTTCTTCTTCTGGAACTTAATCTCGTTAAACTTCTTGATAGTATCAGCATCAATCTTGCTCTCAAGCTTTTTAAGCTCGGAGAGATCCTTGAGGTATGCGTCACTGCCGAGCTTCTCTGTAAGAAGAGCGGAAAGCTCAGGGTTGCAAAGACCAAGCCAACGACGCTGTGTGATACCGTTAGTCTTGTTCTGGAAACGCTCAGGATAAATCTTGTACCAGTCGTTAAGAACATCGTTTTTAAGAATCTCAGTGTGAATCCAAGCAACACCGTTTGTATAGCTTGAAGCGTATACAGCAAGTCTTGCCATATGAACAACACCGCCGTCAATGATTCTCATGTTGCTGATGTCTGTCTTAGAGGAAAGATCCTTAACAAGTCTGTCAGCGATTTTCTCAATGATAGAGTAAATCTCAGGGATAACAGATCTGAGAAGATCAATGTTCCATTTTTCAAGAGCCTCAGCCATAACTGTGTGGTTTGTATATGCGAATGTTTTCTGAGCGATTTTGAATGCGTCCTCAAAAGAAACGCCGTCGTTCATCAACAAACGAATTAACTCAGGAATAGACACAACAGGGTGCGTATCGTTGAGCTGAATAGCAGCATGATCGGAGAACTTGCTGTAATCGTTGCCGTACTTGCTCTTGTATCTCTTGATGATATCCTGGAGAGAAGCGGAGCAGAAGAAGTACTGCTGCTTTAGTCTGAGAACCTTACCCTTGTGCTGGTTGTCGTTTGGATAGAGAACCTTAGTGATGTCCTCTGCGTCGTTCTTAGCCTGAACAGAACCAACATAATCAAAGTTATTGAACTTGAGGAAGTCGAAGTTTTCAACTGCCTCTGCCTCCCAAAGACGGAGAGTGTTGATGTTCTCAGTGCCATAGCCGATAATAGCCATATCGTAAGGAACAGCCTTTACTGTTTGGTCTGCAAACTTAACGAGAACTGTGTCATCATTTCTGCGGATACACCACGGATCGCCGAAACGCTGCCAATCATCGGCTGTTTCAACCTGGAAACCGTCGATGATGTTCTGCTTAAACAGACCATACTTATAGCGGATTCCGTAGCCATCGAGCGGAACGTCCTGTGTAGCTGCTGAATCGAGGAAGCAGGCAGCCAAACGACCAAGACCACCGTTACCGAGAGCTGCATCGTCAATATCCTCAAATACGTTGATGTCAATGCCCTTCTTTGCGAGCATATCCTTAACATCGTCAAGAATGCCGAGGCAGAAAAGGTTGTTGTACATCATGCGTCCCATAAGGAACTCAGCGGAGAAATAGTAAGCACGTCTGTTGTTAGCGTGTACATTCTTAGCCTTTGTCCAACGATCTGCAATCTCACCCATGATAGCTTTACCGAGAACCTCGTGAAGCTCAGGAACAGTCAGCTCTTCGATCTCTTTGCAGTAGTCAGTCTTTGCTGAAAGCTCAAGTTTCTCTAATATTGAGTTGCTTTCCAATTTCTTTTCCATTGTCTTTAGTCCTCCAACCTGTTATAGTTTTTAGATAATTCTCTGATTTTATCGGCAAGACCTTCGGAAGCGTAATCCTTATTGACTCTCCATTCCCAGTTACCGCCAAGAGTTGACGGAGTATTCATTCTTGCCTCTTTGCCAAGACCCAAAAAGTCTTGCATTTGGATAATACAATAGTCGCTTACACTCTCGTAAGCAGTTCTGATAATTCCCCAGTTGAACGGCTCGTCATCGGACATCTTGCAGTATTCTCTTGCAAATCTAACGAATTCCGGCTTTGCGGAAGCAGCCCAGCCCATAAGCGTGTCGTTGTCGTGAGTTCCGGAGTATACTACAGAATTTGAGGTGTATGTGTGCGGAAGATAATTATTCTCCTCACCGCCGTCAAATGCAAACTCAAGAACCTTCATTCCCGGATAGCCCGAATCCTTCAAAAGCTTGATAACGCCCTCGTTCAGGCTTCCCAGATCTTCTGCGATAATAGGCAGATCGCCAAGCTCTTCTCTCATGAGGTTGAAGAATTCAATTCCCGGACCGTCTTCCCATGTGCCGTTTATAGCGTCTTCGGCAGGGTAGGGGATTGACCAGTAATCGTTAAATGCACGGAAGTGGTCAATTCGTGTGATGTCGAAAAGCTCGCTTGCAGCTTTAATTCTTGCAAACCACCACTTGTAGCCTGTCTGCTTGTGATATTCCCAGTTGTAGATTGGGTTGCCCCAAAGCTGACCCTTTGTTGAGAAATAATCCGGCGGACAGCCTGCTACACATACCGGCTGTCTTTCTTCGTTGAGCATAAACAATTCCGGATTTGCCCATGTGTCGGCACTGTCCATTGCAACGTAAATCGGCATATCGCCTATAATCTGAATACCCAAACTATTTACATACGCACGGAAAGCTTCCCACTGCTGATAGAATTTGTACTGAACGAACTTCCAGAACGCAATCTCTTTGCTGAGCTTTCTCTTATATTTTTTCATGGATTCTTCGTTTCTAAGACGAATTCCGTCGTCTTCCCATTCAGTCCATGATTTGTTGTCAAAGGAGCCTTTTACAGCCATATAAAGAGCATAATTGCCAAGCCACGATTTATTCTTCGCTTTTGCGCACCAGCTTCTGAATTTCTTCTGCTCTGCTTCCTGAACTGGATTTTTCTCTTTAAAGTTCTTGAAAGCAATTCTGAGAACGGGGAATTTGTTATTATATACTTTCTCGTAATCAACCTTTTCCTCGTTTTCGCCCCAGTCGAGATTTTGATAATCCTCAGGAGTAAGAAGTCCTTCCTCACAGAGCATATCGAGGTCAATCATATTAGGATTACCTGCAAATGTTGAGAATGACTGATAAGGTGAATCACCATAGCTGGTAGGTCCTACAGGGAGAATCTGCCAATATTTTTGCCCTGCACTTTTCAGAAAATCAGCAAACGCATAAGCGTCCTTTCCGATTGTACCGATACCGTAGGGGGTTGGGAGAGATGTAATGGGCATCAAAATGCCCGCAGCTCTTGACATTTAATTCACAACCTTTCGTTTTATCCGTGCATTTTTATCACTGTTAGATTATGTTAGACCGTAACAATATGTAAAAGACCCATATACTTTGCCGGACCTAAGTGAAACGCAGCGGAATCATAATATTTTATAAAAGTTTTGACATACAATATACAGGAATAATTGAAATACATACGTCAAACCATATCTGCATAAGTTTATTTTAACATAGATTTTGTTTATAAGCAAGGGGGTAAACCAAAATAACTAAAAAAATAATACAAAAACTATGTTTTAAACGTTGTAAAACTATAAATTTTTTTGTTTTTTTCGTGTATTATCGAGAAACAGGTGAAAAGCTTCATGATAATTTTTTACAAGAAAAAAAAGGCAGGAAGAAAAATGTCAAAAAGTGGCAACATTTCAAGAAATAAAAGCAGATATACGTTCCCACAATTACCCATATTCATTATACGGATTTAGCGAAGTTTGTCAATAGAAATTTTAAAATTTGCAGTAAAATCTATAAAATATAAAAAAACTTCCTGCCCATAAGCAGCATGAGTAGGAAGTTTTTTGTTATGACAGACAACTTGCATGTAAATAAATATTTTAATATCTCAATATATTCCTGTCATACCCCTTGTAAAATTTAAAATAGTTTTATAATCTACAGCGAAATTAATATTTTGACCTTCGCCAATTCCCGAAGTGCTTATTCCTATTAGCTCACCGTACATATTAAGAATTGCACCGCCGGAGCTTCCGCTTGAAATTGGTGCGGTGAATTGTATCATATCAACAAGGTCAATTGTGCGGAAGCCTGAAATTATTCCGTCTGACACTGTGTTGAACATTCCCTTTGGACTGCCGATAGCAACAACCTTTTGTCCTCGAACCAGTGGTTTTTGACCTTTGTAAATCGGAAGAGGTGAGAGCTTACGGTCAATTTGTATCACGGCTAAATCGTAATCTGTGTGATACTTAATCAGTCGGTTGGTGAAATAAATATTATCGTCATTTTCAACTCTAATCGCATATTCTCGTGAAACTTTTGCAACGTGATTGTTCGTTAAGATATATCCGCTGCTTGAAATCATAATACCTGAACCGCTGCCGAGAATTTGGAATTTATCTGAGCTGTAGGACTGCCTGTGTATCCCTAAAATCTGCACAACCGAGCATGCAAGCTGTGCAAGCTCCTCGTAGCTTTTTTCAACTCTTTGCGGATATGCTCCGGGGTACGGATTGTAAAACGTGCCTTGCGATTGAAATTGATATGGGAAATTTTGCTGATTCGGTGTGGATACGTATACAGAGCCTTGCCTGTCGGGTCTTGGAGGAATGGTAACTCTTGGATTATTATTATTATTATTATTATTAT
>CACYEJ010000444.1 GCA_902773395.1 uncultured Ruminococcus sp. | reverse complement strand
GAGGACAGAACACAGACAGCGGCTATTCTTCTTCAAACTATGGAACGAATCAAAACTCTTCCTACAACGGCTTCCAAACACAGGGAGGACAGAACGCAGGTAACGGCTATGATTCGAATAATGGTTACTAACACAATTATTTTTTAACTCTTATTTAGGGGAATGCACTTTTCCTGAGTGTTGGGTGAGGACGCTTAGGGACAAATTATGACGCAGGCGAGAAAGTTGCCTAACTCAAAAAGTCGGTGTGCGATTCTCGTCCGGTGTTACCGGTTTTTAACTTATGATTTAAAAAAGAGTAATTGTGAACCGGAAATTTAAGGAGGCTTTTTGTTTTATGAGAAAAGTACAATTTTTACCAAAAGTAATTGCCGCAGCAGTATGCTTAATTTTAGCTATTATTATATCTGCTCCGGTATTTTCAGTGACACTTAATAGATTTTTTGGCGGAGGAATTGTTGAATTCGGAAGTGCAGGTTCAGTTGAATATATCGAAAATCGTCCTATAGAGGGTGTTTTATGTCATGTTATCGGCTGCACCAGTGACAACAGCAGCGATTCTTCTATGAAAAAGGGTTCGTATTATTATCTTGTTTCAATAAGCGGTAAGTCTTTGAAGAAGGGACAGGCTGAGGAAGTCGTACTTTTAAAGACAGTCAGCGGAAGTGATTCCTATGAAAAGCTTAATAATCTGTTCAGAGATGGAAGTGAAATGAATTATTTCAGCCTTTCAGGAGTTATCGAGAAATCTGATAGTAAGGAAGAGAAAATTGTTGAGGAAATCGCCAATGCACAGAAACTGAAAGATGTTACATTCATAAATTGCAGCATAGATTGTACTAGACAGGTGTCAAGCTATACAACTCAGTTTTTGCTGTCACTCGTATTTTTTGCAGGATTTGCTATAGCAACTGTATTGTCTGTTCAGTCTGTCAAGAGAAATAGAGATGTAGAGGATATGGAAATTAGACGAGCTTTAATGCAGGCATCAAAGGAACGTAAGGAGAATGACGCCAATGCTAATGGAGCAGACGCTTTGTTCGGAGATGCAGATCGTTCGTTTGCTATGTCTAATACACAGCAGCAGGGAGCTGGACAGTCGCCTACAGAGGTGGCACAGCAGCTTGAACAGCAGGCAGCAATGCAAAATCAGAATTACGGTTATCAAGCAAATCAAAATAACTTTAGTCAGGACGATGGATTTTTCGGTGAGAGCGGCGGATCTGATAATAAATATGACGGATTTTTTGGTTCTTAATTTATACTCAAAATCTAAAAGATCTAGCATATTAAAGTTTGAGGGTGACGGAACAAAGCAGCGTAGAAAAATAAACTACCCTCAGCGAAACTAAATAAAATTTCTGCAACAGAAGAAAAAATCAAGGCAGTCCCCCCAAAAAGTAAAATCTTTCGTTGACCTCTCCTTAGGGACAAATTTTGACGCAGGAGATGAAGTCACCCAACCCCAAAAGTCGGTGTGCGATTTTCGTCTGCCGTTGGCAGTTCTGTAAAAACCCAAAACAG
The DNA here is from genome assembly GCA_902773395.1 of uncultured Ruminococcus sp. Next base: position 3,485 of record CACYEJ010000444.1, on the reverse strand, counting down.
GCAAGAGCTTGAGAATTGCCGGTCTATGAAAGAAAAGTGCTAAATTTTAATGCTTGTAAGTATAAATTAGATTGGAAGTTATTTGTATGATGATTTCAAACGATTCTGACAACATAAGTAAATTTAAAACAGCAATTATCGCAGGCGTATGCACTCGGTGAAAACGCAGGATTTGTAAAGCTTCCGACAATCAATGTGGCAGGCGAAGATACTCAGATAATCAACATGTTCGGGTACAAGTTTATCGGTGTAAATTCTTACTCGAAATACCTTTCTACATCTATAGCTTTTGCAAAATATCTGACAAGCGAAAAATGTCAGATGGAAAGAGCAAAAGCAATAAACTGGGGTCCGTCAAACGTAAAAGTGGCACAGAGCGATTTTATTAAAAATGATCCTGCTGTTACGGCTATTCTTGATCAGGCAAATTATTCTGTTACTCAGGTGTCGATATCAAGCACGTTCTGGGCACCTTTAGGCACATTTGGCAGCAAAATTGTCGATTCTGAAAATCCACTTACCAAAGCGGATTGCAGGGAGCTTATTGAAAAAACAATATCTAACATCAGAGATGAATAGAGTTTTTAGCCTTGTAGCATAGAAAAATATTTTTTTCAGAGATTTATTCTTGAACAGTATGAGTAAATCTCTGAATTTTTTTATCTGTTGATGTGATGCAGCTATACAGTTATAAAATTTTTAGAAAAATAAAATTTGTATTGAATTATGGCAATAGTTTGTTGTATAATATTAATAAGACTAATTTGAATTTTTTTGAAATTTTATTGATATTTTGTGCTAGAAGTGATTTTTTTACGAGAATATTCAAAAGCTGTTACTCATGCTGATGAACCTATATGATTAAGCTGTTACAGTGAGTGCATGGAAAGGCGGACGGAAAACATCAAAATTTTTAGTATAAAGAATCTATTTCATAAGTTGTTTGCTAGAATACAAAGTGCCAAGAAAAAGGGGGGCAAAAATATGATTTACATCACAGGAGATACTCACGGTTCTTTTGAAAAATTTATGCTGGTTAATTTTCCTGAACAAGAAGAGCTTACTAAAGACGATTACGTTATCATCTGCGGAGATTTTGGAATATGGGACGATTCAGAACGAGAGCGATATAATTTTGATTGGCTCGAAAGCAAGAATTTCACAACGCTATTTGTTGACGGTAATCACGAAAATTATGATCTGCTGAATGCCTATCCCGTTGAACAGTGGCACGGCGGTGAGGTACACTTTATACGTCCGTCTGTAATTCATTTGATGCGTGGAAATATTTTTGACATAGAGGGCAAGAAAATATTTACAATGGGCGGTGCAAGTTCACATGATATTGAAGACGGTATTCTTGACCCCAAAGCCCCTAACTTTAAAAAGAAAAGAAGAATGCTGGATAGAACAGGCAGAGTTTACTACCGTATTAAGGGCGTAAGCTGGTGGGAGGCAGAGCTTCCAACTGAGGAGGAAATTGAAAAGGCTAGAAAAACACTTGAAGATGCCGATTGGAAAGTGGATTTTATCGTGTCGCATTGTGCCCCTTTGAGCCTGATTGAACGCTGTTTAGGTTATACTGAGGATAACAGATTAACCAGATTTTTCGATGAGGTGAGTGAGAAATGCGATTTTGATTATTGGTTCTTTGGGCATTATCACGAGAATTATATGTTGGGTGATAAATACTTTTTGCTTTACGGTAAGATTTTTGAAATACCAATTGAACCGTTAATCACTGAAAAAAGATTAAAAAAAGAAAGTGTATAATTATTATTCATAACATTAAAAAGCCGTTTATCGGCTTTTTTTTGAGCAGAAAAAGTTTTGTATGAAATCTGAGTTTTTGTCATATAAGCATTAATAGATAAATAAAATGTAAAAAATAAACATAACTAGCTTTAATACTGCACACTATTAAATGTAATTCGTCAATTTGTTACAAAATTATCTTTAAATTCTTACAAAGTTTACAACTTGTATATTGACAATTAGTAATTATTTGTTGTATCATTTTGAAAAGAGTTTTTGAAGGAGTAGTGAAATGGTGAAGAAAACGTGTGTGTTATTATTATCAGTATTAGTAACGATCAGTATTCTTAGCAGCTGTACGATTGACGTAAATAAGATTGCGTCAAATTTCGATTCTTCGAACGAAAGCAGTTCAACAGCTTTTTATGAGAGTACATCTTCTAAAGAAGCTGAGCAAACAGATTCCGATGTTGATGTTCCCGATACAGATTCGCAGCTTGAAGCAGAACAGCTTAATCAGCCGACATTTGATACATCAGCTTACAAGACATTGTTTATCACTGGTGCAGCTTCGATTGAGGTGTACTCTGATGCAAATGGCAGAGGTTCTCTTGTGGGTGCTCTGAATTATGGAGAGAGTGTTTCTTTTATAAAGAGCGTTGCCGGAAATGATTCCGATGAAAGCGTGTCGTTTGTTTACAGCGAAACATTGGGGAATTTTGGTTATGTTAAGAATGTGAATCTTGTTGAACTATATGATGAGGTGACATTCGGAGAAATTTACTATGCAGCAACAGAAGTTACTCCGCTTTACGGCGATGAGATTGGTACATATATTATCAGAAATCTTTCTAAGAATGAAATGGTAACTGTTATCGCAAAGCTTTCGAGCGGTGTGTGGAGAGTTTGCACTAAATCCGGCACAATAGGATATGCGTCGTCATATCTTCTTTCGGAAGAGAAGATACAGAAAAAAGCTTCTTCTTCAAAGTCTGAAAATAATAATGTGTCCAAGCATACCGAGAGCAAGGTTGAAAGTAAGTTTGAAAGCAAGACGGAAAGCCGTGTTGAGAGTTACGCTGAAAGTGTGGCTGAAAGTAAGACGTCAAGTACCAATGAGCCCAGTGTATATACAGGTGAGGGCGAAGCACCAACATCAGGATATACGCTTTATACAGTAGATGTGGATATTGGTTATCTTGCACTCAGGTCAGAGGCAAGTGCTGAGACAAGCAAGGAGATAGGTCAGCTTTATTATGGTGAGTATGTAGATGTTATAGATTCAAGCGGTGAATTCTGGTATATATATGCACCTTCATGCGGAAAGTACGGATTTGTCAAAGGTGATTCCGGCTACCTTGTATATGCAGAATATTATGATTATTAAGTTTGGAATGGTGAGAGTATGGTTTTAAAGTATATTATTACTCCGATAATGGGAACAATTATCGGTTACGGTACGAATTATGTTGCGGTGAAAATGCTGTTCAGACCTAAAAACGAAGTGAAGGTTCTCGGTCGTACGCTGCCCTTTACACCCGGTGCAATCCCGAAGGGAAAGCCTAGACTTGCTAAGGCGATTGGCGATGTAGTCGGAAATACGCTCATTACAAAGGACGATATTAAGTCAAAGCTGCTGAATGAAAATACTCAGGATATAGTTATTGGAAAAATTTCCGAAGTTCTCAACGCAGAGATAAAGTCCGAGGTAATGACTTTAAGCAAGCTTG
>CACYEJ010000443.1 GCA_902773395.1 uncultured Ruminococcus sp. | reverse complement strand
GAGGTTGAAGCAAATGTTGAAATCAAACACCTGCCTTTGACTGATGAAGTTAAAGAACAGGTCGATACAACAGGAGATGCTGTCAATATTACTGCCGATGACATCATCGTTGAAGATGTTACTGAAGAAACTGTTGACCTGAATGTTGAAACAGTTGAATTCAAGACTGATAGTTTCAGCGTGTTTGCGGTTAACTATACTGTTGATTTCACATATGACGGATATACCTTTAGTATCGCCGGTGCTGAAAGTATTCTTTTAAGTGACCTGTTTACGGCACTTGGCATTGATACGGATGCCACACAGGCTGTTGAAGTCGAATTCACGAATCCTGAATTGGTAGCTGTAGAACAGCAGGAAAATGACTGGCTGTTAAGAAGCCTTGAAGCATTCGATACAAATGAAAAACTGACAGTCACCATGGCTGATGGAACAAAATACATCATTGATGTGACGGATGCACAGGAGGATTCGTATACATTTACTGTTAACGAAGAAAATGGGAACGTTATAACCTTTGACGAGGGATATAAAGAAAACTGGTATGTCTTGTCTATATTATCTAAAGGGAATGGAGATACATATTATTATGTTACTCCTGTTGAACTTGATGGTAGTACAAGTATTACTAAAGAAATAACAGAATTCTATAAAACTGATTATTTAGGCAATATACCTATAAATAATACTCCGGAATCGTGGATAAATAGAAGTTCTTATCAAGCTGGTGATATAGTTACAAACGAACTTGTACATGTTTCACAAGCTGCCAATACCTATCTGCATGTAATTGATGGAGATAATGATCACAAAAACGAAAGAATTGGAGATGGTGGGGCTGCAAATAAATATGTTGTTTCATCTAACAGTTCTGAGGGAGTCGGAAGTATATCTTTATCAACAGTGCCTGATTTCAAGGTGCAGACAGAATTTCAGGATTCAAATCATAATATACAGCCGGCAAGTGATTTACCATCAACGGATTATAAACTACTTATAAAGATGGTTAGAGATGGCAAAACATATTATGCTCTGCATAACGTTGACAGCTCATCGAACCCATCTGGAGACTCAGAAGCTGTACAATTCTTTGAATTTATAACCAAGGACGGAAACAGCAGTCTGAGTAATACTCCAAGTTACTATGCGGGTAAAGGAACAATATCCACGCAGGTCGTTACCGGAACAGATGATTTGTTGAATGCTATTACGAAAGATACCCCGGATGGAGTAGTACATTATAACGAGAATACAATTGGCGGTACACAAAACAGTGATCTGACGTGCGATCTTTATTCTACATCGTCAGAAATCACTAAAGATGCTGATAATAACAATGTCATGAAGACTACGTTTGTTAAACATAAAGACGATGGTGTGGATCATGATATTACAGTCTCGTTCTATAAAGAACATAAACCTAACGTCAGTGAGGCAGAACTGGACCGCGGTAGTATTCTGACAGAGCAGGATGGAGCATATTTTTTCCGTGTGCGCTTATACAATAACAACAAGCTTGTAGGTTACAAGATTGTTCCAGTAACTGCGGCAGAAGCTGCTGTGGCAAATGCAAGTGGCACATTCACACATACAATCAGTGCAAATGATGAATTCCAACTTGTTGATGATGAAGGCGTTGACATTGCAAACGGCAAGCTGCATTACGACCCGACAATATATACAAGCGATGTTCGTTTCTATGAAGCAAAGAATCCAGGTCAGTTACCGACAAATCTGCAAGAAGTATCTCAAAAAGGTGTTGATACGATTGATGGTTATGATTTCTGGTTCAATAACTTCTCTGAAGAAAAAGACGGAGAGACGATTACTAAGACAAAAACTGACCTTGGACTGTATGGAGCATATGATAAAAAGTACCAGGTTCAAATTCAGGTAGAAGGAACTAATGCTCCTTCCGCAAGTGATGCAATTCAGTTGTCTGTAAAAGCTGACCATCAGACCACAAATGATGATGTGTATGACGACGATAATATTGCAACAACGAGAGATTATCGTACTGTGTCTTCTGACGGCAAAATAATTACATATCTATTAGAAGACCAAACTACAGAACCAGAGCAGTATAATTGGACAACACATCCTCAAAACAACAAATTAACTGGCAATGAAGATTTCAGTTTACTTCTGAAACAGAATGGTGCAGATTTGAAAGAAAACTATCCGGTTAAGATTGGTGATAAGTATTATACTGTTTCCTATGACACAGGAAATGTAAATGGTAAAAATGTTGTTATTGATGATGACAATAAAATTACAACAATTACACATTTCATCAGATTGACAGAAGCATCATTTGAAGATGCGATTGATCCGTACGATGTATTAGGTGAAGGTGCAGAATATGGTGTTGTTGCGGATACTTATATCAGAAAACAGCATACTGAAACAAATTTTGCTGTAAATCATTATACGGAAGACACCGGTGACGGTATTGACTTGGCTGCAAACAGTGGTGCTTCAGAAGCTATGCCTTTCTATGTGGGTGACTATAATAAGATTCATTTTACGCAGAATACAAGTGTCGATCCGGATATTTATACACCTAGCAACAAAACAGAGGAGTATGTGCATACAGCATCTGATGAGAGTACTGATCATATCCATCAGGATGGAAATAACTCTGTAGTAACGGTTATACCGACATCCACGGAAAACGTAAATAAATATGTTAATGGCCTGATTAATAAATTAACCGATTCATCAAATACATACAAAGACAAACCTAGCATAAAAGTAAGTGGGAATGTTGTTGACACCACCATGTTTCCAGACAATGTAACAATTTACGTTGATGCATCAGATTTAGATATTGATAAAACTGGTTGGGAAATCAAAAAACTGGAAGGTCAGAGTATAGTATTCAATATACCTGGGGATACTGTTAATATCAGTAAAGAAATAGTTAGTGTATATAAAAGAGATGATAATGGCAATCTCGTGCCTGTGATTGAAAACTTAGATTCTAATACAGGTGGAAACGGCGGCAATAAACAGCACAATGATGACGTTGAAAACTACATTTTAAATCATATAGTTTTTAATGCATATGAAGCATCAAAAGTCAATTTTTATAGCGGACCTGCCGGTTTATTTCTTGCGCCGCACGCAGATGTGGAAGAAATAGATGGCTCGGGTACAGGTTGGGTTGCAACAGGACAAACCTTCATACAGACTAACT
>CACYEJ010000442.1 GCA_902773395.1 uncultured Ruminococcus sp. | reverse complement strand
CAGCCCAAAAGCTGTCACGCTGATAGCGGTCTATCTGATTGAACGCTTCACGGATAGGCACACCACGCCGTTTCAGCTCAATATGCACCAGAGGAAAACCGTTGACAAGCACAGTCACATCATAGCGATTTTGCCGTTTTCCGGTGTCAACTTCATACTGATTGATGACTTGCAGGCTGTTGTTATGGATATTCTTTTTGTCAATAAGCGTGATGTTCTTTGTCGTGCCGTCATCACGCTTCAAATTTTTTACGCTGTCCTCCTGTATCGTCCTTGTTTTTTCTACGATACCCTCGTTGGAGTTTACGATATATTCGTTAAAAAATCGTTTCCATTCGCTTTCCGTGAACGTATATCCGTTGAGCCGTTCGATCTGCACACGGAGATTGGCAATAAGGTCATCTTCCTTGTGAATAGTAAGATATTCATAGCCCAGCTCACCAAGCCTGTGGACAAACTCTTTTTCAAGCACCGCTTCGCTCTGATAGTTGTCGGCAGTGCGTGGTTCAGGGGTGTACTCGGTAACTACGGTGTTTTCGGTTGTGGCGGCTACGATGTTAAAATAGCTCAATGTGTTCAATTAGCAATTGGCAATTGCAATTGCGTTCTCCTTTCTGTGCATTTGTTATGGCAGTCAGAATTTTTATAAGCTCCTTACAGTCTGATTCAATTAGAAATTATCAATTGCTGATTTTAGAAAATTGTCGGGCTGTATTGCAGGGATCTCGCTGCCGGAAAAATCCTTGATATTTCTTGTTATGATATATTCCGCAGAAAACTCGTCAGCACATTCCACCTGTAAACGATCTTCAACATCGGAAAAATCCTCGTTTTCAAGTGCCGAGACTATCTTTGTTTTATCGATTCCTACTACTGTAAGAAATCTGCATATATCGAGCAGAAAACTTCTTCTTTCAGCGACTGACATTTCTTTACGCAGGATATAAAACGCATTCATAACAGAATGGGCGGCGATACAGCCGTCAATCTTTTTCTCCATGAAAAGCATAAGAATAGTTCGTGCGTTTTCGGTAAACGGTTTGCGTTCGGAGATGTAGTCGATAAGAATATTAGTATCAAGCAGTACTCTCATTTACCGTACTTCTCCTCTCTGTACTCAGCAAGTTCTTTTTTCTCATCGAGCTCCTGCATCGGGCGACGAAGCTTTTCCAAGCGTTCAAAAGCTGCACGGCGTTCTGCCATATCATCATTTTTTGGCGGATAAGCTTTGCTGAAAAGTGCTATAAAGCCTTGCAGTTCTTTTTCGCCAAGCTGCTGAAAAATGCTGTAAGCTATCTCTCGTGTACTCATCTAATTCACTCCTTTTCAATTAGCAATTAGCAATTAACAATTAGCAGTTAGAAATTATCAATTGCTAATTTCAAATTGTAACATTTTGTCTCTATAGTATTCATACTGTTTTTTTCTTGCTTCTATTTCAGCAGGCAAGCCCTCTGAAATGTCGTTGCAGAGCTTGTCAAAGCGGTCGAGGATTGATACTATGCGTTTTTGTTCGGATATTGGTGGAATGGGGATTTTGTAAGTAGCCAATTTTGCAGTATTTATTATTGGCAGTCCACCACCTTTATTAACATTCCTTTTACACCATGTTCCAAAATTGAAAAATAGATAAAAAACATATTTTATATCTATGTCTTTATGATATTTATTTTTTGTTGAAAAACAAGTAATCTGCTGATTACATACAAAGTCTGTTGTAATTAGTGCGTGTTCTCCAATAGTCGCAGTTGTAGACATAATCAAGGAATAGGCAGGAAATTCGCCAGACTTTTTTATTCCTTTTTTAGTTATATGTTGAATAGCATCTGAAAGAATACGTCCTTTCTCTCTAATATCGTCCATACGAAACCACGGAATAGTTCCGTTTGCCCAATATTCCGCATTTGATTTAGAAGGTGTATATCCATTACGGATATCAAATAACTCTCCCAGTGTCTTCCACTCAACACTATGGCACGCCCCCCCATTTCTGCCAAAATCTAACAGGAGGTCACGATAGTATTCGTACTGTTTCTTACGAGCTGT
>CACYEJ010000441.1 GCA_902773395.1 uncultured Ruminococcus sp. | reverse complement strand
CTTCCATACATCGTCGAGTTTTTCTTTAAGTGTGTCATCTATTCTTGTAGCACCAGTTTTCTTTACCATGTCTTTAATATAAAGAAGAGTAGTGCCTACAAACTGACTGCGTAAACGTTCATCAATATCTTTTTTGTGAAGAAGCTCATTAAGATCATACGTGTTCTTCATTACACGCTCTTTATCATTTTGTCTGGTGGTGTCGAATAACTTTACATAGTGTTCCATATCATCAAGAACGGTTTCCTCTTTCAAGAGGTGAGCATCGTCAACTGAATAACGCCATACCTTGATTTTATCATTGTTGGTATTTGCAAGAATAGCAATTATTTTCATTCCTTTATGCAGAGCACGTTCTTCTTCAACATATTCTGCTAACTGCTTTTCATCTTTCTTTGTAAAACTCTGCTTTGTTTCGATTAATACTGCAACGCTATTGCTTTCAAAACGAATATCTAACTTGAAATGCTTGACAGCATGACCTACAGCCTTTTCAAGTTTTTCTTTACTGCCAGCTTCCTGCACATAGCTGTATTCGCCAGCCTCTATGTTAGTAGTAAGATAATTCTTACCAATACGATAAATCATTTCATGTCTATTCAAAAAGAACACCACTTTCGACAAAATAAAATAATAATATTATGCCATATTTTCTGCTGATTTTCAAGAAAAATCTTGGTTTAATAAACATATTTTTATTATTCTCTCCGCAATTACTCTGCTCTCTCTTAATCTTCTTTCCAAGCTCATACAGTACCTCACTCGGCAAACCGTAATTAATAAGCCTCCATTTGAGCTTGCTCATTTCAGCTTGACGCTCATCTTTAGCCTGCATATATTCATCGAACTTATTGGGGTACAAAGTGTCGATACGAGCCGTCACAAGATAGATTTTGTACCGCCGCACATAAGCGTCATAAGTGCGCTTTATATCGGCATATTCCTTGGTGCTTTCTCGGTAAATTTTCTCTTGTTGGTCTTTCTGTGCGTCCTTACACGAAGAATTGGAACAACACGCTTCGCCCTCATAATCAAGAAAAAGCCTATGACAAAATCCGTACTCACATTCTGTCCACTTGTTTCTATGAACAAGCTGGCCAATCTCAAAAAGCAGATCAACAATTGAATTATCGCTCTCACGAAACACGCAGAATGTGTAATCATCGGCGGCGATAACAGTCCGTTTCAATTTTGCAGAATAGTACTCTATACTGCTGTTATGATTGAAAAAAGCCTTACCTGTCAGCAACTTTAGTTTGCTGTCAAATAATACACCATTCTTCTCCGCAATGTCCGTTTGCAGCTTGCTTCGTGTAATCGTGCCGATAATAACATCGTTTGGCTTTAAAAATACGTGACGCTCGTTGTTCATAAAGCTCTATAACCTCACGAACAAACCAGTTGAAGAAAATGTTTTCGCCGTGTTCCGAAGTAACACGCCCCGATTATATCAGATGTCTCAACAGAGATACTTCGCCCTATCCGCAGTGCGCTGTTGAGCCGATTTCTGAAAGTCTCCATATATCTGCTATATTTTATACACAGTTCCGTACAATTATTGGACTTTTGCTTATTAAGCAACCTTACCCCTGTACATAGACTAATAGGATTCTCTATCGTCAGACCGGAGATTTGCCTTCATCTTCCTTCAGATTCCACCTCACGATGGATACCCTTGTCTTTGGCTGTAACTTTTCCACTATCAGGGCACTTTACGAACTTTCACCGATTAGATTACACCCATGCCAGGCAAGCCAAAAAATAACAGGCTGATTCATTCCAGTCTGTTATTTCGTGTAAGCTCCTTCTCTTATGCTGATTATCAATACTCACTCGCTAACAGCATCGTCACATAATCAACATCATCAACGACAAACACAGTCTGCTTACCTTCAAACTCACATGGCAAATAGTATTCAATATGCCCCTCCGGTACTTCCTGCTCATGAAGAACATGCAGCACACTAACGCCGTCTTTAGTAATACTTTCAAGCTTCATTACCTGTAACCAATCAAGCTCGCTTACCTTTTCACGCATAATCTCAATGCTTTCAAACAGCATTATCTGGATACTTATTGGAATCTCGTCAGCTACGCCACGGGTAATATATCTATGCGAATCAAACTTATATCCCACAACTGTCACCCCTTTTAATAATACTCGCTAATACATACACGAGCTTCCTCAACACACTCTTGCAGTAAATCTGTATCATACAGCATAGCTTCAATTTCCTCATCATCGTAACCCATTTCATAAAGCAGAATAAGATCATCCTGCGACAAACCAAACGATGAACAAACATCAAACAAATCTCCCTGTTCAACGTCATCTAAATAGTCAAAATAATCACTCCAACACGAACGTTGTTTGCCTAAACCGAAAGTGTATCCGTAATTGTTTTTATCAGGCATAAAACAGCCACGCTCCAATTCGCCTTTTGAATCAATACAAATTATCTCGCCCTCGTCAACCTT
>CACYEJ010000440.1 GCA_902773395.1 uncultured Ruminococcus sp. | reverse complement strand
CTGAGTGCTTCGAAAGGGTCTTTAATCACTGCCACATTACCAAACTCACGACTCGGCAACGTATCTTCTTTACCCCAGCACAAATACTCGCCGCCCGAGGAATAGAACCCTAGTTGAGTAATTGTCTCAAATATGGAATGTGCTCTAGAGACTTTACTACACCATTTTTCCGGAAGCATAATAATACTAGGGTCATCGCAGTTTTCTTCGCCTAAAAAAGCAACGACCTGCTGCGAATCTTCATACTTGGGATTAATGCTTTTATATGGTCTAAACATTCGAAGGCTCACCAAAAAATGCATGTTATTGTTTTGACCATCTAACAACTGATATATCCAAGCAAAGAAATCTCTTCTCTCTGGAATAGTCATAAACTCTAGATATGCGTCCATCCCAACAAACAAGACCAAGCAATCATTCTCTCTGGCAAAATTACACATACAATCAATTGCCTCGCTGGGGCGCGGAATGCGCCCCCCAGAAAAGTCAAGCAACGAACAAACAGGCAAAACCTTAATGCCCCGCGTGGTGTACTCTGCCACAATCCGTGCGCCAATCTGATTCCCAGGATACGATACGATCCGTACACAGTTATCCATCAAAAACGGCAAATACTCATTTAGCAAATACTTCATGTTTATAACTCCAATAATTGCAAACCAACATCCGGGTCCTTCGCTACAAGCTCTAGAACCTTCTCCTTAATTTTGTCAGGGCTCTCCGCCTTTAAGTGGTTAACCACATCTGGAGCAAACAATACTCGATACTGTTCTCTAATAAACTTATCAATGTCCGGATTCTCAGGCCATAGGTTAGGATCCTTTCCATGTTTATCCTCAAGGAATCTTAGAAGCGCTCCTAGTTCGATTTTCAGCTTCTTGTATTTTTCCGGAACGATTTCGTTTATAAATGCGTCTTGACAAGTCTTTACGGCTATCTGCGGTACCATTTCCAGGGTGTTATGAATGCTTTCCAGATAAGCTTCAGTATAATCATTAGGCGAAAGTAACACCTTTACAATCTCTCTGCGATCAGAGAGTGAAGCGAAAAGTGTCCATGCCGGCAACTTTGCTGTATATGCCCACTCCCGAACATCTTCATAGCTGCAAATCCGCTTACATTCTATTGCGTTGTTGCGTATCAGTAAATTCTTTGCATTTTCGGCTACCACCTTTCGAATTAGCCGAATATACTGTTCCGAAGTCATACTGCTAGAATAATTCGGATTACTTGAAATATCAGTTAGAATCGATAACAATCCTTCATCATCGACCGTCTTGTCTCCAAGGTAATTCTTAACTAAGCTAATCGACAAAGCCTTCTTTGGATCAAAGAAGATACTCCTAACAATATCAATATTGTCATCAATCATCATTAAGATGTTTTTCGCGTTTTTTTCTCCGCAAATCTCTTTGTTCAAAGATTCAATGGAAGGATAGGTTTCTCCTATAAAACTGTACGGAAGACCACAGCCATCCATGCGCGTTTTTAAGCGTCCCAAAACAACATCATATGTAGCAAATTCAGATATTCCCATCACATCTTTTAAGAGAGAGATAACATTATAAGAATACTTCACTTGCTCGACAATCGATGAAATGTCAGAAGAATTCCATAACCACCCAGTTGTTGAACGCGTTTTCCCAAGAATAACATCACAATAACCATGACTAAGGTCACCAACAGTCTGTGCAAGATTATTTAAATCCGGGCTCAATCTATCCACGTATTGATAAAAGGCAGTGATATATTGTTCTGGTTTTGTATATAAGTTCGCGATTTCAATCAACTCAGGCTGTTTGATTAGAGTCTCGCCAATGCTTGATATAGCTTCAGTTCTTTCCTCAGTGTTGCCCTTTGAGCTAATTCTGAGTGCACAACAGAGCTTATCAAGAACACTTGCAACTTCCGCATGTTCAGGATGATTAGCTCTTATAAAATCAGCAAGAATCCACAACGGTACTCTCGAGGAGGTTTCCTCAACCTTGGAAGAAATCAATCTTAATGCATCCAACGGGGTAGCGTTGTCAGTTTTATCCATTCCAAACAAACATACCGCTTTTTCAGCAAACGCTTTATCCTCCTTGGATAGCCTACATATGCATTTTTCTTTGTCCGTTTTTTCAGCTACGGTACTCTCGATTATTTCGGCAAGCGTTTTGTCATCTAGCGCAAAATTCATCTGTCCATTTGTCCACTGACAGTTTTTCTTCAAAATCCATTCAGCACATACGCCAAGAACAAACGCACTCAAGCAATTATATCGCAAGCCATAAGGCGCTCTTTTTAATTCAAGATATACTTTGCGCAGCGAAAGATCATTTCCTCTTGCAACAGTGTTCTCATACTTTTTTTCCAAAAGCTTAGTAATCCCACTAAAAGGGTGATCCGCATGACTCGAAAACCATTCTTCCGATGCGACAATCCCTTGGTTTTTTAATGATGTCACCAACTGACTGATCGGCGCTAGGCTTGGACTCGCAGCACCATTATAGTTTAATCCTGCTAAAGCCCAAGACTGTAGTGCCTTATTGCCAAAAGCGGTGATTTGATCAGTAATCGTATCTGGGCAAAACGGAAGCTTTTGAGAAATATAGTCCTTCAAAAACAGTTTCAATGTGTTCCAAGTATGTCTAATCGTCTTTATCTGATCAGCGTTAGTATCATAATACCGAATGTCTATATTACTGTTACTAAACGAATTGACCCAATCATCTTCAATCGTTGTAATATTTTTCAAAAGCTGTTTTTGGGCAGTTGAGTTATTCTCAAGCGAGTGCTTTGCGCGTAATGTTACATAATCATCCCACAAACTCTGATTTTTTTCACAAAAATCTGCATTTGGGAAGGATGCCATAACTATTCTATGGTCCTTTAAGTTCCTGAGCAAACTCAGCTGCTTTTCTTCAATCG
>CACYEJ010000439.1 GCA_902773395.1 uncultured Ruminococcus sp. | reverse complement strand
ATTATCAACAAAATAATGCAATCAATAAATAAAATCTTCCGGTTTAAAGAAAAACAGGCAAGAGCTTGCGAATTGCCGATCTGAGAAAGATAAGTGCTAAATCTTAACGCTTTCGAGTATAAAGCTTTTGACAGACAATATTAAAACGTCCCGTCAAAGCTTTAAACAGTTTCGCTGCCGTTATATATATTCAATAAAAAAATTATCTTAGTTTAATATGAACTTCTCTAAGCTGCTGCTCCGTAACCTCTCCAGGTGAACCCAAGAGTAAATCCTGAGCGTTGCTGTTCATCGGGAAAGCGATAACCTCACGGATATTCTCCTCTCCTGTGAGAAGCATAATCATTCTGTCCACACCCGGTGCCATGCCTGCGTGCGGCGGCGCGCCATACTGGAACGCATTGTATAAAGCACTGAATTTAGCCTTTAATTGCTCCTCGCTGTAGCCGGCAATATCAAAAGCTTTTACCATAATTTCAAGGTCATGATTTCTTACTGCTCCCGAAGAAAGCTCTACGCCGTTGCAAACAATGTCGTACTGGTAAGCAAGGATATCAACAGGGTTCATCGTATTAAGAGCTTCAAGTCCGCCCTGCGGCATTGAGAACGGGTTATGTGTGAAGATAATATTTCCGCTGTCCTCGTCATACTCATACATCGGGAAATCTACAATGAAGCACATCTCGAAACGGCTCTCATCAATGATGCCAAGTCTGGAAGCAACCTCTGTTCTGATTTGCCCAGCAAGCTTCGGAGCAAGCTCCGCGCTGTCTGCGATGAAATAGCACACTGCACCGGGTTTAAGGTCTGTTCTCTCGATCAATGCCTTCTTATCCTCTGCCGGAAGGAATTTGTCGATAGGACCGTCAAATGTCATATCATCTCTTACCTTAACATAGCCTAAGCCTTTCATACCGATTGAAAGTGCATATTCCTCCATTTTCTTGAACCAGCTCTTTGACTGACCGGCACAATTCGGCACATTGATTGCACGAACGGTTTTTCCTCTGAACGGAGCAAAATCGGTTTCGGTAAACATATCGCTGATATCTGTGATGACAAGGGGATTTCTGAGATCCGGCTTATCTGTACCGTACTTAATCATTGCCTCTTTGTAAGGAATTCTCTTGAACGGCGGCTTGCTTACTTCCTTATCGCTGAACTTTGAGAAAGTATTGTAAAGTACCTGCTCGGCAACCGCAAAAACGTCCTCTTGTGTAGCGAAAGCCATTTCAAAGTCGAGCTGATAAAACTCTCCCGGAGAACGGTCTGCACGAGCGTCCTCATCACGGAAGCACGGTGCAATCTGAAAATATTTGTCAAATCCCGAAACCATCAAAAGCTGTTTGAAAATCTGCGGAGCCTGCGGAAGCGCATAAAACTTACCCTTATGCTTGCGGCTGGGGATAAGATAATCTCTTGCACCCTCCGGCGAAGAGGCTGAGAGAATCGGAGTGGATATCTCCAAAAAGCCCATTTCGGTCATCTGAGAACGCAGATAGGAAATGACGTTGCTTCTGAACACAATATTATCATGATTTTTCTTATTACGCAAATCGAGGAAACGGTACTTCAAACGAACCTCTTCCTTTACCTCCTTTGAGGTTGTAACTTCAAATGGAAGATTTGCCTTTGATTTACCAAGAACTTTCAAGCTGTCTGTGTGAACCTCTACCGTACCCGTAGCAATTTTCGGGTTAATTGTTTCCGCATCTCTCTTTACCACCTTACCCGAAACGGTAACTGTACACTCCTTATTTACGCCGCTGAGCAAATTATCGTCATGCACAACAACCTGAACTACTCCGTACTGATCACGGATATCCAAGAACATTACGCCGCCGTGATCTCTGATATTTTCAACCCAACCGGCAACTCTGACATCTTTACCGATATCGCTTTCTCTTAATTCACCGCAGTTATGTGTGCGGTACTCATTTTCTCTTATCATATATTTCTGCCCTTTCTCGTAAAGATTAGCTGATCGCAAATACATTAACATCACAATAAGTAATATTATACCATTTTTTACTCGTCTTATCAAGATTTTTTTAGGGTAACTTTGATGTTTTTTTAAATTTCTTCTTTTCTTTCGGATATCTCTCCGAAAATTCGTTTGAGGTACTTGCCGGTGTATGAGTTTTCGCAATCCGCAACAGCTTCGGGCGTACCCTCTACAATCACCGTACCGCCGCCGTCGCCGCCCTCCGGACCAAGATCTATGATATAATCGGCAGTCTTTATAAAGTCCATATTATGCTCAATTGTTACAACAGTGTTACCGCTGTCTACAAGCTTCTGCAAAACATTTATTAGCACATGGACATCTGCAATATGAAGTCCGGTAGTAGGTTCATCGAGAATATAAATTGTTTTTCCTGTCGAGCGTTTTGACAGCTCTGTTGCAAGCTTTACTCTCTGAGCCTCACCGCCTGACAGTGTGGTTGCCGGCTGACCAAGCTTGATGTATCCTAAGCCTACTTCTTTGAGCGTGCTGATTTTTCTGTATATTTTCGGGATATTCTTAAAGAAATCAAGAGCCTCGTCTACTGTCATTTCAAGCACATCGTAAATATTTTTACCCTTGTACTTAACCTCTAGGGTTTCATGGTTATACCGCTTTCCCTTGCAGACCTCGCACGGAACATACACATCGGGTAAAAAGTGCATTTCGATTTTGAGGATACCGTCACCCTCGCACGATTCGCATCTGCCGCCCTTTACGTTAAAGGAAAAACGTCCCGATTTGTAGCCTCGGATTTTCGCATCGTTTGTAGACGCAAACAGCTCGCGAATATCTGTAAACACACCCGTATACGTAGCCGGATTTGAACGGGGAGTTCTGCCAATGGGCGACTGGTCAATATTGATTACCTTATCAAGATGTTCAATACCGAGAATCTCCTTATGTTTGCCGGCTCTTGTCTTTGCACGATTGAGATTTTTCGCAAGATATTTATACAAAATCTCATTAATCAGAGATGATTTGCCAGAACCGGAAACACCTGTCACACATACGAACGTGCCAAGAGGAATACTGACATTTATCTCTTTGAGATTATTTTCGGCGGCTCCTATAACTTGTAAATAATTTTTATTTCCGTTGCGTCGCTCTTCAGGTACCTCAACATACTTCTCTCCCGATAGATACTGCCCTGTTATGGATTTTTTGCATTTTTTGATTTTATTTATATTGCCACAGCACACCAGCTCACCGCCGTTTACTCCGGCACCCGGTCCGATATCCACAATATAATCCGCCGCATACATTGTGTCCTCGTCATGCTCCACCACAATAACGGTATTACCCAAATCTCTAAGGTTTTTTAATGTGCCGATAAGCTTATCATTGTCACGCTGATGAAGTCCTATGCTCGGCTCATCGAGTATATACAAAACTCCCATTAGCGAAGAACCTATTTGTGTTGCAAGGCGAATTCGCTGACTTTCACCGCCCGAAAGCGTACCTGATGAACGTGAAAGCGTTAGATAGTTAAGACCAACGCTTTTTAGAAAATTCAGTCGGGATTTAATCTCCTTTATAATAAGCTCACTGATTTTCTGCTCTCGCTCCGAAAGCTCTAAATTGTCTAAAAAATCAATTGC
This sequence comes from uncultured Ruminococcus sp., assembly GCA_902773395.1. The sequence continues at coordinate 4,630 of CACYEJ010000439.1, read as the reverse complement.
TTTTTCAATGGAAAAATCACAAAACTCGCTGATATTAAGTCCGCCGACTGTTACCGACAAGCTCTCCTTAGAAAGCCTTCTTCCGCCGCACTCATCACACGGAATAGCACTCATAAATGTTTCGATTTCTTCCTTAATCCAAGCACTTTTTGTTTCTCGGAAGCGTCTTTCGAGATTGTTGATAATGCCCTCAAACGGTGTTTCGTATGTTCCTACACCATATTCGCTTCTCCTTACAATTGTAAGCTTTTCGCCGCCCGTACCATATAAAATTTTATGAATAACGTCCTTGGGCAAATCACTTATAGGAGTATCAAGCGAAAAATCATACTTCTTTGCAAGAGCCTCCATATACAATGCCGCAATAGTCGAGCCTTCCATTGCCCAGCCGCTTGCTTTGATACCGCCCTGACGAACAGACTTCGTTTCATCTGGTACAACAAGTGCTTCGTCTATCTTCATAAACACACCCAAACCGGTACACTTTGAGCAAGCACCAAATGGGTTATTAAATGAAAACATTCTCGGCGACAAGTCGTCAATACTTATTCCGTGAATTGGACAGGAATATTTTTGCGAAAACAGATAATCTTCACCGCCAATGACATTCACTATCGTCAAACCGTCGGAAAGTGCCGATGATGTTTCAATAGAATCTGCAAGACGGCTTCGGATACTTTCCTTTACAACCAGTCTGTCAATCACAATTTCTATATTATGCTTTTTATTCTTTTCAAGCTTAATATCCTCGTCAAGCGAATAGATTTCACCGTCAACTCGAACTCTGACATATCCGTCTTTTCTCGCTTTATCGAGTATTTTTACGTGTTCGCCTTTTCTGCCTCTGACAATAGGTGAAAGTATCTGTAGCTTTGTTCCCTCTTCAAAACCGAGTACCTGTTCTACAATCTGGTCAATACTCTGCTGTTCAATAGCTCTGCCGCATACAGGACAATGCGGAATACCGATACGTGCATACAACAGTCTTAAATAATCGTAAATCTCCGTAACAGTGCCGACAGTTGAACGGGGATTTTGTGATGTGGTTTTCTGATCAATAGAAATTGCCGGAGAGAGTCCGTCAATGCTGTCAACATCAGGCTTCTCAACCTGACCTAAAAACATTCGTGCATAGGACGACAGCGACTCAACATATCTCCGCCTGCCCTCCGCATAAATAGTATCAAAGGCAAGCGAGGATTTTCCTGAGCCTGACAAACCCGTAATAACCACAAGCTTATCTCTTGGAATCTCTACATCTATATTTTTTAAATTATGTTCTCTTGCACCCTTTACAATAATGCTCTTTTCGGACATAATACACCTCATTATAAAATAATGCACCCAAAGGAAATTTACCCTTGGATGCAGTATGATTTGATAGTTACTGATAGAGCAAATTATTACTCATACACATATATTATTCAACAGCAAGCTTCTTTCCCTTCATAATCTCGGCAAATTCCTCACCACTGAGCTTCTCTTTTTCAAGAAGTATCTTCGCAACCTCGTGAAGCTTATCCATATGTTCAGTCAAGATTTGAGTTACCTTGTCGTAGCCTTCCTTAACAATCTTATAAATTTCCTCATCAATTTCAGCCGCAACCTTCTCGGAATAATTCTTTACGTGACCCATATCTCTGCCGATAAATACTTCATTTGAATTTTCTCCAAAAGCAACAGGACCAAGCTTCTCACTCATACCATATTTAGTAATCATCGAACGAGCAATATCTGTTGCCCTTTCGATATCGTTTGAAGCTCCCGTTGAAACGTCCTTAAAGATAAGCGACTCTGCCACACGTCCGCCCAGAAGCACAACGATTTCTTCCTTCATCTCCTGATAGGTATTATACATCTTGTCCTCACTTGGGAGTGACATTGTATAACCGCCTGCAAAGCCTCGTGGAATAATCGAAATTTGGTGAACATCATCTTGAGTTTCACAGAAATAATGAGCAATTGCGTGACCTGTTTCGTGGTAAGCAGTGATTTTCTTGTTTTTCTCAGTCATCACCTTGGAGCGTTTCTCCGTACCGACTACAACCTTAATGGTAGCTTCCTCAACCTCTTCCATAGTGATAGCTTTTTTATCCTTTCGAGCTGCAAGAAGTGCTGCCTCATTAAGGATATTTTCAAGGTCCGCACCGGTAAAGCCTGCTGTCTGCTGAGCAATTACTTTCAGCTCTACATCAGGACCAAGCGGCTTATTCTTGGCATGAACTTTAAGGATCTCTTCTCTTCCCTTAATATCAGGCTGACCAACGACAATCTGACGGTCAAAACGTCCCGGACGCATGAGAGCCGGATCGAGAATATCAGGACGGTTAGTAGCCGCAATCATAATAACTCCAATATTTGCCTCGAAGCCGTCCATTTCAACGAGCAGCTGATTCAAGGTTTGCTCTCTCTCATCGTGACCGCCGCCAAGACCTGTGCCACGCTGACGGCCTACGGAGTCAATCTCGTCAATGAATATAATACAAGGAGCGTTCTTTTTTGCCTGCTCAAACAAATCTCTAACTCTCGAAGCACCTACACCAACGAACATCTCTACAAAGTCTGAACCGGAAATAGAGAAAAACGGTACGCCTGCTTCACCGGCAACGGCTCTTGCAAGCAAGGTTTTACCTGTACCCGGAGGTCCCATTAAAAGTACGCCCTTGGGAATTCTTGCACCAAGAGTGTTGAATTTTTCAGGATTTTTAAGGAACTCAACAATTTCCTGTAACTCTTCCTTTTCCTCGTCGGCACCTGCAACATCGGCAAATACATTCTTCTTATCGTCATCGCTGGAATTCTTAACCTTAGCTTTGCCAAAGCTGAGTGCCTTGTCGCCGCCAAAGCTCCCAGTCATTCTACGCATAATTACAACCCAAATTACAACGATAAAAATGAGAAGTCCGATATTTGGAATGACAGACCAAAGAATAGCACTGTCAACCGAACGTTCAATATCATAGGTAATTTCGCTTTCAGGCGTATTTATATAATCCTCGATATCATCAAGAAAACGCTGAGGATAAGCAAGCGAGAACGTTATCTTCTCCGGCTGATCTTTCAGCTTAATGCTCAGCTCTCCGCTTTCCGCCTTAATATCAAAATGCTCAACCTGTCCCTCACTGAACATAGTCATTATATCTGAATAGTCATATTCATCACTCGGTGCATTCATTGCAATAAAAGTGGCAAGCAGCAAAAGAATTACAGTACAACCTACCACAGCTAAGCCCTTCCAGCCTTTTTTACTATTGTTATCCAAAAAACTATTCACTCCTTAATGTTATATATTATGTATTTATTTTAAATCACAAATAGACTTCCTCTTTTAGAATTCCTATGTACGGCAAATTGCGGTACTTTTCGTCATAGTCCAGACCGTAACCCACTACAAATTCATCGGGAATCTCCGTTCCGAGATAATCTATTTTGATATCATTTACAATTCTTCTATCAGGCTTACTCAAAAATGAGCAAAGCTTTAATGTATTCGGATCTCTTGATTTGAGAATCTCCATAACACGGCTCAGCGTGTTTCCGGTATCAATAATATCTTCCACCACAATTACATTTTTGCCCTTTATATCAACAGACAAATCCTTAGTTATTTTTACATTTCCGCTTGAAACGGTACCTGAACCATAGCTTGACGCTACCATAAAATCAATTTCACATGGCACAGTTATTTTTCTCAAAAGGTCACTCATAAATACAACCGAACCCTTTAACAATCCTACCAGAATTATTTCCTGATTTTTGAAGTCCGCATTGATTTTATCAGCAAGCTCAGATACAATATTCTCAATATCGTTTTCACTGATAATTATATTTTTAATACTATTATCCATTTTCTTCTACCTCAATAAAAAAATATCCGCTATCCGAACGATAATAAGCTGCTTCCTGCGAAACACCTACCGTTTCTATCCAATACACTTGATTTCCCCGTGCTATCAATAGAAGTTTATCTCTCTGCTCCACAGGGATTTTCAGCTCATTGAAAAGCTTTTTTACAGTCTTGGTACAATTTCTTCCATAAGGCTTAAAAATGTCACCGCTGCGTCTAGTTCTTATCACTGTATCACATGATATTATATCACAGCTCAAACACTGATTTAATAACATTTTGTTAATTTTATTATTGTTTTTCGTTAAAATATTAATTTTCGTCGAAAAAGTATATATTTTATTATTATAGTAGATTTTATTATTTAAATTTAATAAAGCTTCTGTAAAGCTATCAGCGTTATTATATTGGCTTTCAGATTTTTTTTCGAAAATCAATTCGTTGCCGCTAACCTTTACAGTCATATTCTTTCTGAGTTCAACTGCACCGTGTCCTTGTCGAATAATATTTTCAATTAATTCTATATGCTTTCTTTCGGGTGTGATATTAAAATTAACATCAACAGCATATTTGATGACATTCGAAATCAGATTTTCGTCACACTCACGAAGTCCGGAAAGACTAAGACCACTATCTGTCCGACAGCGATTATAATTTTCAACGGTTGCAGTCATCATATAATTGAGGTTTTTAGAAGCTATCTCCGAAAGGCGGTTTATTGCACTCTCCACGGAAGGGTTAATCAGCCTAAGCGTTGGCAATATGTCAAGCCTGATTTTATTT
>CACYEJ010000438.1 GCA_902773395.1 uncultured Ruminococcus sp. | reverse complement strand
TTACTAGTATTGGATATGATGCGTTTTGGGCTTGCAGCAGTTTGAAAGATGTATACTACACAGGCACGGAAGAACAATGGAAAAAAATAAGCATTGGCAGCTATAATAGTTGTTTAACCTCCGCCACAATTCATTATAATTCACATATGCCTGATTCAGATAATATACCATTTGTTTCCAGATTTACAATAGACAGCACCGCTTCCGGAACAGTCAACGAGGAAATAAGAATAAACGGTAAAATCTCGCTTGATTCTGCAAGCGATGATAAAAAAAAGATACTAACAAAAGCAGTAAACGATGTCAAATGGACAGTTGATAACAGTGAAAATGCAGAAGTAGTAAACTTTAGTCCTATATACTCGGCTGATTATACTACTGCTACATATACTTTGATTGTCAAGCCTTTGAAAACAGGTACTTTTACAATAACAGGTGAAACTTTCGGACTTACTGCAAGTTGTAAGATTACTTCTAATTCTAATAATAATTTTTTGATAGGCCGAGACAATAATTCATTTAGTCATTCACCAGATAGTTTCTTTAATGACGGTGAAGCAAAAACATATATTTTATCTGATGAATATTATGCTTTGTTGTTAAATCAAGTTAGTTCTTCAAAAACATTAACTCACAAGATAAAATCAAAAAAAGATGCTAAATGGGACGGTTCTTGTTTGGGATTAAGTATTTCAATGTCGCTTGCACAGCAACATCAATTATCAGACCTAATAAAAGGCAATGACATAACTGCTGGATTGGGTTTTTACGAATTGCAAGATCCCAAAATAACAACGAGCGAAATAAATACAGAGCAAGCGAATGTAAGAAACATTATAAATTACAATCAATTGTTGTATGATAATATAATAAATCCTGACAGTGTAACATATAAAGATGTTCTTTCGAATAAAATCTTAAGTGGTCAAGATAAGCAAAACTTTTTAAAAAGTCTTGTAAATGCAGCAAAAGAATGTTCAAATAATGAAAAAACATTTATATTTGCATACAACTACAATGAGAAAAATTCAATGTCTTTATTTGCTGAAAACAAACTAAATAACTGGTACAAAAAAAAATACAACAAAAATTATACTTTTACCGGTGGACATGCAGTTGTTGTTTGTGGCTATTCTTATGAAAAGAATAGTGATGAAGAATATGTTCACATATTAACAATTTGTGACCCAAATAAAAATGACGACTATTGCTATTTTGAAATATCACCAGATTATAAATATTTTTCGTACAAAGATGAGAACATGACAACTTTGGAATCAAGATTAAACAGCCTCGGTGAAAATGAAGATATTAATTTGGAAACTTGTTGGACAAACATGAGATATTACTATAATAGTATATTCTCAAAAAATCCATTAAATGCTTCAACATCTTCATATAATAAAAGCAGTGCTATTTATTCAAGTGGTGATAATATTGATAACGACAGGGTAAGATTATCTGTAAGTGCATATAGGAGATTTAAAATTACTAATGATTCAGAAGAAACCTTAATTTGTGACGGAGAAAATTATAGCGGAACAATGAAAGTTTATTCTTCATATATGAGCGGAGAAAACAATTTGCTGTTAAATTTAACAGTGAATTCAAGTTCACATTTTAGAATTGAAGAATTAGAATCTGACAATAATTTTGAAGTTTCAGCTGAAATAAATAATAATTATTATGAAGCCACTGAAATCGGGGCAGACTCAATTTTATTAAGTTCTACAGACGGAATAAATATAAGCACAAGCTCAACCACTTCATTTACAATGATAATGAGTTCTGAATTAGACTCCTGCGATTTGGTAAAAATTAAAGGAACTTCCAATAATAATTTAAAGTTGTATTCTGACAATAAAGGTATAACTTTTGAATCGGATGGAAAAGTTCAGGATTTGTCAATTAAAACATTTGATAATACCGAAACAAACGAAACTATAATTCGGGATACTATTTCGGTAATAAACTTAAAAGACGACATTGGTGGAACAACTAAAATCAATATAGAGCAAAACATTGACGACACAGACACCGATTCCAACACCAAACAGCCCGACAAGCCTGATAAACCCAAAGACCCGACCGCAACCGGCACAATGGGCGACCTCGACGGTGACGGAAAAATAACTTCCGCTGACAGCCTGCTGATTTTAAGACAAAGTGTATCGCTCGAACATTTTACAGATTTCCAACAGAAACTTGCCGATGTAGATGGTGACGGTAAAATAACGTCTGCCGACGCACTTGAAGTACTACGCTATAGTGTAAGTTTGCCAACTCAAGGAAATATCGGAGAAGTTTAC
>CACYEJ010000437.1 GCA_902773395.1 uncultured Ruminococcus sp. | reverse complement strand
CCAGTCGGCGTTTCCTCTTCTGTAGTAGATTTCGTATGTATAATCTCCTACGCCGCCTGTTGCCGCTCCGGTAATTTTCACTGATTTGCCAACTGTTACCTTTTCCGCACTTGCAGTTGAATTATTCACAAGCTCAGCAATCGGCTCGGCAACATTCAGGGGCATTATCATTGATTGAGTATTGCCGTTGGAATCAACAACATCAACCTTGATATCATAACTATCCGCATATTCTGGAACAAACTTATAAGAAGCATTAGTTGTAGAAACAGCCAACTCTGTCCACTCCGGATTTTGAGAGCTTCTCACATAGTATGAATACATATAAGTGCCTGTACCGCCAACAGCAGCCGCATTTACTGTTACCTCATCGCCCACTAAAACATCGCTTGTGCTGAGCGAAGATTGGTTTTCCAAAGGTATCGCTGGTGAAATATACTTATACGGAATATTATTTTGCACGGCATAGTTTTCTGCATACGAATTCGGTTCGCAGTAAACGGTAATGCTGCCGCAGTTTGCAAATACGCTGTTTCCGAAAGATGTAACGCTATCGGGAATGACAATAGTTTCCAGATTTGCGCAGCCATAGAAAGCACTGCTTCCAATAGAAACCACGCTGTCAGGCACAACCACCCTTGTGATAGATGTATTTCTCAGGAACACATAATTTGCGATAGAAACAACCTTGTAGGAATACACTTCAGAGGGTATTTCCACGACTGTATTGCTGCTGTGATACTCCTCAAGCACGGCGCAGCTATTATCCTTAAACGAATAATAGAAACCGTCTTTACCCAATAGCACCGCAGACGCCGGCTGAATGAATGCAGCAGCTAACGTCACACTTACAACAATAGCTGTAATGATTTTTACAATTCTTTTCATTAATAAATAACCTCACTTTCTTAAAAATATTTAGAAATAATAATTATCCACAAATTAAAAAGCTTTTACTTTTTGCATTTCCCCGTCCCCTGTTTTACTAAACTTTTACAGTTTTCACTTTACGAGAGATTCGAGGTAAAATCTCTTAAATTGTGGACAGTACAAAAATAACAGCGCAAGATTTTTATCTATTATTTTTAATTATAACATTAATAAATTTTTTTGTAAATACAAACGAAAAAATTAATACAAATTTATTTGAAACGCAACATTGTTTTTGCACAATATACACTCATTGACAATAGCAGAAAAAAACACTCGGCAACTAAACCGAGTGTAAAATAAAAGAGCGGATGACGGGGCTCGAACCCGCTACCTCCACCTTGGCAAGGTGGCGCTCTACCAGATGAGCTACATCCGCATTTGATGTTTTTATTTATTCTTTGCTGTCTTCCTGACTGCTTTATTATTATAACAGCTCAACGAACTTTTGTCAACACTTTTTTGAAATTTTTTTAAAAAAATTTTTATGTCATACTGCAAAGCTATATTTTGCTATAAATCTTACAAAATAAAATATAGCCTTGCAGCACTATGATTACACAAATAGTTAAAGAATAAACAACTCCGACAGCTTTTTAAGATTATCAGACATCTTATCAATCAATCTATGCAGCTTATTTTCAAAATCCTCATCACTCTCATCAAGCTCATCAGAATCACTTTCATATTCAGAAATAACCTGTTTCAACCGAGTATAAAATTCCTCGTCCTCTTCCTCGATATTTGAATCCTCCGCACTCGGCAAAATCACCGGCGCTGTCATTGCGCTAACAGCGTCATAAATAATATCAACCGTCTTATACGCCGAATCTGGATTATTAAGCCTCGAACAGCTTTCTCTCATAGATGTCAGTCTATCGGGATATTTTAAAAGCTGATATATAACCTCCGCAGCATTATTTTTCTTTATACTAATAGCAAGATTATTATTACACAGATACTCGGTGTTGTCGGTTTCCTGTCCGGGAATCCCCTTAAACAGAGCCATAGGCAAGCACGAAGCAAGCGACTCCGTAACGGTAAGACCGCCCGGCTTAGTGATAATAAGGTCAGCGATGTGCATATATTTGTACACCTCGTCCGTAAAAAAAATCAGCTTAGTTTTCTTTGTAATATTAAGTTTCTCCTCCTTGCGGGAAGGCTCCTTGTCATCGTCAAAATTAGCCTGAGGTTCACCTACTCTAAGCGACTCATTGCAGGACAGTATCGAATTAAAAGCATCGAACAGCTTTTCGTTTCTGCCGGTAATAACGATAATCTGAAAATCAATATCCAGCTCGTTGATATTCTCATAGATTTTCAGAATATCGGTAACTCCGAAGCTGCCCGCCATAATCAGCACTGTTTTCAAATCAGGGTCAAAGCCCATCTCGGCAAGGCGCTCCTCTTTATGCTCGTCCTTTTCAAAGAACACCGGCTGAATTGGAATACCAACGGGGTGAACTATACTTCTGTCAACGCCCACTTTTTCAAGCTCATCAACCATCTGCACACTCGAAACAATATAATCGCTCACAAAGGAATTGATACAAGAGGAGTGCAGGGCGAAATCTGTCAGAATAGCAATAAGCGGAATATTCGTAATTCCCTTTTCTCTCAGACGTGAACCCATAATTGTCATGAACGGGTGAGTGGACACCATCACATCTGGCTTAAACTCAGCAAGCAGGGGGATAAAATTTTTTGCGTAATGTGAATTTGTTTTTTGAACCATTTTAAAGATATTATTATCAGTATTGGACGCGCGATACAACATTCCATACATTCTAGGAAGCTTCATTGCAGAGAACTTATAGCCATCAACAACAACCTTATTAAAGTAGCGATTAACATACTCCAGACCGTCAACAACTTTTACAACGGCGCTGCTGTCACGTTCTTTAATAACCTCTTCAAGAGCCTGAGCTGCCCGCATATGACCGCCGCCTGTTTTTGCGGATAAGATTAAAACTCTCATAAAAACTCCTTTTTAACCTTTTTAATTTGAAATTGAATAAAGCAATTTTTTATAAAATTAATATAATTCGAAGTCACTGTAAATACTTATATTATACTATAAATGTTCCCTGATATTGCTAAATTTTTATTAACTTTTTGAATAAGAAGCTTAGAATTTATAGTCAGTATATTAAACTTCACACTCTGATATCCGGAAAAAGAGAGATTCAATTTACATTTAGTCATTGTAGAGGATACTTTTATTCTCCTTTACCCAACTTCTATTTTTTCGTCAGTCCTCTGTTAAGTTCTCATAAAGGAAAATTTTTTCTTCTTCACCTAACTTCTATTTTTTCGGTAGTCCTACAAAAAAACCATACACCAACCAAAAGGTCAATATATGGTTTTTAAAATATTTAAAAATTTAAAATTTACTCAATATAATCTTCATCAAGGCTGTCGTCTTCAGGAATTTCTTCTGCAACTTCATCAGCCAAT
>CACYEJ010000436.1 GCA_902773395.1 uncultured Ruminococcus sp. | reverse complement strand
TTTAGTTGCCTCCTTAACAATAGTACCCGGCTCTTTCTCCAAGCTGGAAAGTACCTCTAATTCAATATTATATTTCTTTGCCATTTCTACAGAACGGTTATTAAGCACCTGCGCGCCGAGCGTTGCAAGCTCCAACATCTCGTCATAAGAGATTGTTTCCAGCTTTCTTGCGTTGGGAACCTTTCTCGGATCAGCTGTGTAAACGCCCTTAACATCTGTGTAGATCTGGCACAAATCTGCGTGCATAGATGCTGCAATTGCAACAGCGCTTGTGTCTGAGCCGCCTCTTCCAAGCGTGGTGAGATCATCGTACTTGTTGATACCCTGAAATCCTGCTACAACAACGATATTTCTCTTGTCAAGCTCCTTCTGGATTCTGTCGGGAACAACTCTCTTGATTCTTGCGCTTGTGTAAGCGGAAGATGTCTGGAAGCCTGCCTGCCAGCCGAGAAGCGATACTACCGGATAGCCAAGCTTTTCGATAGCCATTGCAAGCAGCGCAATCGAAATCTGCTCACCGGAAGCAAGAAGCATGTCACGCTCACGCTTTGAAGCGTTGGGGTTGATTTCATTTGCCTTGTCGATAAGGTCGTCTGTGGTGTCGCCCTGAGCGGAAACAACAACTACTACGTCGTTTCCTTCCTTGTAAGTGTCTGTAACAATTCTTGCGACATTAAAAACTCTTTCGGCATTTGCCACGGAGCTGCCGCCAAATTTCTGAACGATTAAGCTCATATCTATATTACTCCTTTCAAATTTAGAGAAACATTCCGGCTGTATAGTAAAACCAATTTATATGGTTAAGCTGTACAGTTGATGTTTATTCAATCAGCACTCTTGCACCCTTTGAATCGGCTTTCAGAACGTGGAACTGCCAATCCTTAATACCTCGGCTTTCGAGGTGGGAGAGAGCGTATTGATTAAAGGTATCTTCTAGTTTGTCATCAATAATTGCTATGATTGACGGCCCTGCGCCGCTGATATACGTGCCGTATGACCCAAGCTCATAGCTCATTCTGAAAACGGTATCTACACCGCTGATGAATTGTTTTCGGAACGGCTGGTGAAGACTGTCCTGCACGGCAACTCTTAGATTTTCAAGACTTCCGGAGAACAGGGCGGCTGTCATCAGCGAGCTTCTCGACAAATTATACACGGCGTTATCTCTCGTGTACTCATTGGGCAAAGCCTTTCGCGCTACCTCCGTTTTCAGTTCAAAAGGCGGAATGTATACGCCAAATCGAATATGCTCCTCAACAGGTACGCTAACGCTGTAAACACGTCCGTTTTCCATTGCAGCGGTAACTAATCCGCCAAGCAGTGCAGGCGTGGTGTTGTCGGGGTGTCCTTCGATTTTGCAGGCTAGATTAACAAGGTCATGCTGAGAAAGCGGACTCCCCAAAAATCGGTTTGCTCCAATAAGTCCGGCTGCAATGCAGGCAGACGAGCTGCCAAGTCCACGAGTCATGGGAATATTGTTTTCCTGAATAATTTTCAAACCGGGGATTTTCTTTCCGCACTCATTGTAAAGTCTTTCGGCAGACCAGTAAATGAGGTTTGATTCATCAGTGGGAACAGGTATGTTATCCTTTGAGGAGATATCAATCTCGTCTGCCTCTTCCATCCATACGTAATTGTACAGATTCAGTGCAACGCCCAAACAGTCAAAGCCTGAACCAAGATTGGCGCTGGTTGCCGGTATTTGAATTTTAATCATTTTATTCGATTCCTTATTTTAAATAACGGCAATTCTGATGTTGGAAATTACCTTTGCGCCGCTCTGTTCAAATTTCTCTGCTGCCTTTTTGAAGTCGGCGTAGCTGAGAACAGGCGTAACAAAAGCAAGCTCGTTATTATCGGCATTCTTTCTGGAAAGCTTCTGAACGCTGCCAAAGACATTGTTTGCTGTTTCCAAAGCGGCGTCTGTATCGTCTGCGTTTGCGAGAACATACATAGCATACTTTGACTGCTCAAACGGGAGAATATTATCTTTTTGAGCGTCCTCCCACATAATATTCCTACGGGTTGTCTGATGATTCACGCAGTCCATAACATCGGCAACAACAGCGCTTGCAGTCGGGAGCTTGCCGGCGCCCTTTCCGTAGAATACAACATCACCGGTAGAGTCGCCCTTTACCAAAATAGCGTTAAATACGCCGTCAACGCTGGAAAGCTGGCACTCATTGCTTACAAACATAGGAGCAACTATTATTTCCTGCTTGCCGTCTGTGAGCTTGACCGAACCGATAAGCTTGATTACGCCGCCCCATACAGCCGCATACTCAACGTCTGTAAGAGAAACCTTTGTGATACCCTCTGTGTGAACGCTGTCGGGATAAACGTGCTTGCCGAAAACAAGCGAAGCTAAGATACAAATCTTACGGCAGGCATCGTGACCTTCAACGTCAGCGGCAGGATTTCTCTCAGCGTAGCCCTTCTGCTGGGCGCGCGCAAGAGCATCGTCAAAAGTCTGTGATTCCTTAATCATCTTTGCGAGAATATAGTTGGTAGTGCCGTTGAGGATACCGTCAATCTCGTAAACATCGTTTGCGGCAAGGCACTGATTCAGCGGACGGATAATCGGGATACCGCCGCCAACGCTTGCCTCGAAAAGGAAGTTTACATTCTTCTCCTCGGCAATTTTCAAAAGCTCAGCACCTTTAGCGGCAACCAGCTCCTTGTTGGAAGTAACAACGCTCTTGCCGCTTTCTAAGCATTTTTTCACAAAATCGTATGCAGGGTTAAGACCACCCATAACCTCGACTACGATTTTTATTTCGTCATCATTTACAATATCCTCAAAATTTTTGGTAAAGCGGTCAGCAATAGGGCTGTCGGGAAACTCACGAAGGTCAAGAACTTTCTTGATATAAATTTCTTCCTGAACCTTTTTTGCAATTTCCTCAGAGTGTTTCAGCAGGATTTCGGTAACACCGCTGCCTACAACACCGTGACCCATTACAGCAACCTGTATCATAATTATTATGCCCCTCTCCAATGAAGTTAATTTAGTTAAAATCATTGTACCACATTTCCGAAAAAATTACAAACCTATCTGAGAAATTAACTGCAAAAAGTTTAAATTTTGATAATTTTTTTGGAATATTAAGTATTTAATCGAGAATTTTTGTATCTTATACCGATAAATTGTTTTTAGTATACATACTAAAATAGCTTTTAATGTTTATTATTGATAAGACAGCGAATTTGAGCGTTATAGATATATACAAAAAAACGGCAGCTTTTCTTTCAGTGGACACGAAGCTGCCGTTTCTTTGGTATAATATAATAATCAGAGAAAATGCTTAATAGCCTCTGCATCGGTTAATACATTCTCTAAAATTCTGCTTAATACCGAAGTATACCCTTTGCCGAGAGATTTAGCGGTACGCAGTGCCTGTGGAGATAGCCGCAGCGTAACAACTTGTTTTCTGCGATCTTCTCTGCGGGCTTCGGCTAAAAGAGCTAATTGGTTAAGCTGCTCGGCGGTCAACTCCGGACAGTCTTCATCGGGTTCAACGGGTTTTGAGTTCATTTCATCAAGCATTTTAATCTGCTCATCGGTCAACGTTTTTTCAACATCAATTTCCTTGCGAATAATCATAATACAACCTTCGATGCGTACCCCTTAGGGACAAATTTGGACGCAGGCGGTAAAGTTACCTAACCCCAAAAGTTAGTGTGCGTATTTCGTCTGGCGTTGCCAGTTCTTTCTTCATTGGCAGCTTTGCGAGCTGAAATAAGACGAATTGCTTCTTCTCTTTCAGTGTATACTGCCATAACAACATAAGCCACTTTGTTTATTAATCCTATTGTAATATATCTGTCTTCAAATTCAGAATGTGATTCATCATATATTTCAATCCGATTTATATCACTGAAAACGTGTGCCGCTGTTTCAAAATCAATTCCGTGTTTAATAATGTTTTTTCATTCTTTTTCATCGTCCCATTCAAATATCATTGTACCACTCACTTATATTATACCAAATAATAATACAAAATGCAATACGTTGCGTATTACTTTTTTATTATAGGGAAGAAAGTTGAGTGATAAACATCATTTCTTATGCACGGTATAAATTGTCCGTGGTTACTATTAGCCGTTGGTAAAACTAAAAAATTTTAAATAAAATTTAAGTAAAGATTTAAGTTGAGTTTAAGTAAAAATGATATGATTATTACACAAACAAAAAACAAAGTTCAATTCAACTCAATTAAAGATTTGATTTACTCTTTATATTAATTAATGAAAAGGGGATTTATTTATGAAAAAGAATAAGATTATCGCAGTTATATTAGCAGCAATGCTTACAGCCTCTATGTTCGCAGCGTGCAGCAGTACCGCAGTAAGCAGCAATACATCAGAAGCAGCAAGCGTTACCGAATCAGCAGCAGAGGAGAACACCGAAAACAGCTCCTTGACTATAACAGAAACAGCGGAAAAACCTACAGATGTTGCTTCTTCCGTCAAGGAAACAGATGCCGAAACAGCCGAACAGGAGATGTTTACCGACCGTGACCTTTCCGGAGATTATGACGAAAAGGAAGCTGTAACTATTACCGCCAAGGATAAGACTTTTACCGTAAGCGGTGAGGGTGCGGCAGTTAAGGATAATGTCCTTACGATTTCTAAGGAAGGCGTTTATATCATCAGCGGAACGGCTAAGGACGGAAGAATTGTTGTTGACGCAGATGATAATGCTAAGGTTCAGATTGTACTCAAGGACTGCTCCATTACCAGCTCCGACTATTCTGCGCTATATGTTAAAAGTGCCGACAAGGTATTTTTAACACTGGCGGACGGAACTAAGAATACTATTTCCGACGGCAAAACCTACAAATCGGATTCCGAAGAGAGCAGCGTTGATTCGGCGATTTTCAGTAAAGCAGACCTCACTATTAATGGTTCAGGCTCGCTCACTGTAAACGGCAATATGAGTCATGCGATTGTTTCTAAAGATGACCTCAAAATTACAGGCGGCACTCTCAAAATTACAGCTGCGGACAGCGCTGTAAGCGGCAAGGACAGCGTAAGAATTGCCGACGGAACTATCAGCATAACCAGCGGCGGCGACGGCATTAAGTCTACTAATGACGAAAAGGAAGATAAGGGCTTCGTTTATATCGCAGGCGGCAAGATTACGATTGACAGTGAGGGCGATGCAATTCAGGCGGAAACCACACTTACCTGTGAGAAAGCAGATATCACAGTTAAAGCAGGCGGCGGCAGTGAAAATTCTGCCAACACCCACACAGAAGATTTCGGTCAAATGGGTGGTATGGGCAGAATGGGCGGTATGAATCAAATGGGAGAGCAAAACTTCCAAAACGTTCCTGCTATGCCAAGTGATGACGCCAACTCAAATAATCAGAGTGTTCCGGCAGATCCCGGCACCACAGTGAGCAGTATCGCTGACAATAGCTTGCAGAATACTCAGAAGAGCGATTCGTCACAATCAGGTACAGCAGCTTCGAGTGATGACTCAACGTCTTCCAAGGGCTTGAAAGCAGGCGGCGACATAATAATTGACGGTGCAAATATCACAGTTGATTCGGCAGATGATTCTATTCATTCTAATGCGAATATCTCAGTAAAAAGCGGTACAGTCAAATTGACTTCGGGCGACGACGGTATACACGCAGATACATCAATTACAATTGACGGCGGTAAGATTACTGTTACAAAAAGCTACGAGGGTATAGAAAGCTCGGCAATTACTGTAAACGGCGGCGAGATTGACGTAACTTCGAGTGACGACGGTTTTAATGCAGGCGGCGGCGACGGTTCGTCAATGGGCGGCAGACCGGGTCAGAACAGCTTTACGGCTAACAGCGATACATTCTTGAAATTTACAGGCGGTACAGTCAAGGTGAACGCAGGCGGCGACGGTCTTGACTCAAACAACACATTGACGATTGAGGGCGGTACTATCTATGTAGACGGTCCTACTAACAACGGAAACAGTGCAATTGATTTTGAAACTAACGCAACGATTTCCGGCGGTACGTTAATCGCAGTCGGCAGTTCGGGAATGGCAGAAGCATTCTCTACAGATTCTAAGCAGGCTTCAATTCTCTACTGTATGTCTGAAAGTCATGAGGCAGGAGAGAAAATCACCTTGACAGACGAAAGCGGAAATGAGATAATTTCCTACACAGCAGCTAAATCCTTTAATGCCGTGAACATCAGCACAAAAGAGATTAAATCGAACGGTAAGTACACGCTCAAAGTCGGCGACAAGAGCTACAGCATTGAGATGACTTCCAATTCATATTCCAACGGTGGAATGAACGGAATGGGCGGAGGAATGTTCGGTCAAGGCGGCGGAGATTTCGGCGGCGGTATGGGCAGAGGTATGATGCCCGGTGAAGATAACGGAGAAAACAACACAGACGGTTCATTTGGCGGCAGAGGTTCATTTGGCAGAGGTATGCAAAAGCCTGACAGCAGCAATACTACGAACAGTGCAGATTCTAATGCAAATGGATTAAATGTGATTTGACCTGTTGGAATATTTAAAAAGCGTTCGCTGACTTCTCCTTAGGGACAAATTTGGACGCAGGCGGTAAAGTTACCCAACTCAAAAAGCCGGTGTGCGTATTTCCTCCGGCGTTGCCAGTTCGTTGACCTCTCCTTAGGGACAAATTTGGACGCAGGCGGTAAAGTTACCCAACTCAAAAAGCCGGTGTGCGTATTTCGTCTGGC
>CACYEJ010000435.1 GCA_902773395.1 uncultured Ruminococcus sp. | reverse complement strand
CACTTCCACTGATGTTTTATTACCGGCACTGCCGACAATATCAGGCACAAATACACTGTCAGTCGGGACTGAGGTGCAGCCGTCAAAAGTGTATATTAAAGGCGAAAAGGAGCGTGAATATTCATGACAGCAGAGCAAGCAATTCACGCTTTTTGGAGTTCTTTTGGTTTAGCCGCTTATGATGAGAATAGCGTTTCTGATGATGCACAATTGCCTTATATTACATATTCACTATCTTATGATGTTTTCGGAAGTCAAGTTTCCATGGTATCTAATATATGGTATCAGTCCACATCATGGACGGCAATAACAAATAAAATGCACGAAATTTCAAGCACAATAACTGAAAGTGGCAAAGTAATTGTCACCGATAATGGTTATTTATGGATAAAAAGAGGTTCACCATTCAGCCAAAGAATGGGGGATATCGAAAACAATATAAAACGTATGCTGATTAATATATCAGCTGAATATTTTCAAAACAATTAAAATTAAGAAAGGGGAAATAAAAATGGGAATGTTTAACAAGGCTTCAAGTACAGCGTTTTCGTCAATTCAGACTAATGCCGGAATGTTGCTGAAAACATTCAATCCATCAAGCCCGACAACACCAGCAGATGCAGATATTATCTGCCTTACAACGGGCGGTATTAATCCGTCTTGCGTTCCAGAATTTGCTGATTTCGGCGAGGATATTGACAATGTACCTAACAACACCAAAGAGCTTAAAAGAGTTACCGGATGGACGTGCCAAATGTCAACTACAGCATACGACACTACCCTTGAACTTCTCAGGACGGCTTTAGGTGCAGCCGATATTAATTCAACAACCTCAAAAATCACGCCGAGAAAAGAACTTCAAAACAGCGATTTTGCTGACATATGGTGGGTTGGAGAAAGAATTGACGGCGGCTGGGTTGCGATAAGGCTTATTAATGCGCTGTCAACTGGAGGATTTTCGATACAGTCAAGTAAAAATGGTAAGGGAACAATTCCGCTAACAATTACCGGTCACGTTTCTATTCATGATCAAGATACAATGCCGATGGAATTCTATGTATCTGAGGGCGGCAGTGTTTCGCTGGATAAGCATACAGAGACAATCACAGGCACAGGTACTAAAACACTTACAGCGACAGTTAAGCCGACAGGGACAACAGTAACATGGTCAAGTAGCAATACAAGCGTTGCAACAGTATCAAGCGGTACAGTAACCGGTGTGTCAGCCGGTACAGCGGTAATTACTGCAAGCGTTACCGTGAATGGAGTCACAGCAAGTGATAGTTGTACAGTAACGGTATCAGCCGGAGCATAATAATAAATAATAAGAAAGGGAGTTAGAGACAAAAAAATAAGGCTAATTCCCTTTCTGTATATATATGGGGGTAAATATGGAACTTAAAGAAATTAATGTTGATAAGCCAAAAATAAAAACTCTTGCAAATTGCACGCTAAAAGAATTTTTGAAACAAGTAAATAAAATCCGACACGAAGTAGAGGATTTATTTACAGTTGCGAATATAAAAGAAATAAGAAAAAATATTCCTACATTTACAGGTGAGGAAACAGAGGAAGAAAAAGCCGAAATCATCAGGCAGCAGGGAAGAAAAAACATTTCTGATATCCTTGACAATTGCCTCGAAAAGAACGTTGACAAAACGGTTAAAGTTATCGGTCTAATGTGCTTTAAGAATGAAAAAGAAGCCGAAAATATGGAAGTTTCAGAGTTTTACGATGTTGTTTTTGAACTGCTTGGCAGTAAGAGGGTAATTGATTTTTTTATCAAGTCGGCGAACTCGGGTCTAATCAATACTCTGACATCTTAACGACAATCGACTATGATAAGATAGAATTATTTGGCGAGGATTATATATCACAGTACGTTCTTTCGCAATACAAAGCCATTTCGGAGCAGAAAACGTTAAAGATATATATAACTGAGGCACTGAGAATAATAGGCGAGAACACGGCAAAAGCAGTTGGTGGACGGTCGTTGACTAAGAGCTACATTGACATAATCGAACCGAAAAAAGAAGAAAAGCCCGAAGAAACGGCAGAACAAATAAAAAAGAGGTTGCTTGATAAGTTTAAGCAGGATTTTGAAGGGAAGGGGGAATAAGCATGGATTTACTTGATTTGTTTGTCAAAGTTGTTTTTGACAGCTCCGAATTTGAAAAAGGTGTTCAAGGTGTTCAGCAGACAGCTCAGAGCATGAGTAATGCAACGCAACAAGCTTCACAGGCGGCTCAAAATGCGGCTCAGCAGTCCGCACAAGCACAAACTCAGGCAGCACAATCAGCATCACAAGCAGTTGAGCAAGCCCAACAGCAGGCCGCAGAAGCTGCACAAGAGACAGCAAGGCAGACCGCAGAAGCCGCCGAAAATGCCGCTCAGGCGCAAAGCGAAGCCGCACAAAATGCAGCACAAGCTCAATCTCAGGCGGCACAGGATACGGCAGAAGCGGTTGAGGACGCTGAAAAACAAAAGCAAGAAGCTACAGAAAATTCAAATAAGGCTATTGCTGATTCAACAGAAAACGCAAATAAAGAGCGACAAGAATCAGACAACCAAACAACCGAAAACTCAAAAAATAATACTAAAGAGCAAGAAAAGGACCACAAAGAGAAGTCCGAAAAATCAGCAAGCCACTGGGAAAAAGCCGGAGAACGAATTAAAACAGCATTATCAACAGCCGCAAAAATAGGAGCAGCAGCATTTACAGTTGTAACGGCAGCAATTACTAAAATTACAAGTGATGCAGTATCAAGGTATGGAGAATACGAACAGCTTGTAGGCGGCATTGAAACACTTTTTGGTTCTGCGTCTAATACAGTTGTTGAAAATGCAAAGAACGCATTTAAGACGGCTCAAATGTCTGCAAACCAATACATGGAACTTGCAACTTCTTTTTCAGCGACCCTAATTCAAGGTTTGACAAAAACAAATGGGGAAAGCGTTAAAAATAGTGTTGCTTCTATGCAATCCGCTCTGGACAAGCAATATTCTATTCAAAAAAAAGCATATGATAAACAGTATCAGCAGTTGCAATATGCTAACCAAGATCGAAATGAAGAAATAAGAAAGGGTTTTGATGAAGAACTTGAAGCTTTAAGAAATAGCCAACAA
The DNA here is from genome assembly GCA_902773395.1 of uncultured Ruminococcus sp. The sequence goes on along the minus strand of CACYEJ010000435.1, from coordinate 1,056 downwards.
AAGCAACAAGAAGAGCTCAGCAAAGCTCACGAAAAGCAAATAGAGGAATATGAAAAAGTCACAGAAGCCAAACTTCAATTGATCAACAAAGAGTACATGGAGACTCTCAAAGTTGTCAACAAGGAAGAATATGATAGGCTTAAGTCTATTGATAACCAAATAAAAGCTATTGAGGACGCTGAAAAAGCAAATGAAGAAGCTGAAAAGGCAAAAACTGTAGCCGCTAAACGTAATGTATTGGCTCGCGAGGTTGCAATTGCCAATTCAGACGAGGCAAGAAAAAAAGCACAAGAAGAATTAGCCGCTTTTGACGCTGAACAAGAAAAAATAGCCGCTGCCGAAAGGCAAAAGCAAAGACTTCAAGACCTCAAGAACGAGCGGGACAGCGTAAAAGAGCAAGCTGACGAAAAAAGGGAAGCGCTTAAAGAACAATACGATAGTCAAGTTAAGCAAGTGCAGAATGCACACAGTCAACAACTAGAGGCTATTAAGGCGGCTCAGGCTGAGGAAACGGAAGCTTTAAGAAAACAGCAAGCTCAGGAGCAAAAAGATCTACAAGAATCACAAAGTCAAAAATTAAAAATTATCCAACGCACTCAACAAGATGAGTTACAGTCCTATCGTGAGAATCAAGCAGAGCAATTGAAAATCCTACAACAAACAAATGAGAAAAAGATTGCTGAGTATCAAAAAACCGCAGAAGAAGCCGCTAAAATGGAGGTTTCACCCGAAATTCAGCAAAGAGCCGCTGAAGCAGCAGATTTAGCAATTACAGATATGGCGGATAATGCAAACAAGATGGGTACATCTATTGAGATGATTCAGAACGCTTACAACGGTTTTAGCCGTCAAAATTATACGATTAAATTCCATAGTCCGCTGTGTGCGTGAGCATATAGTGAATGTGCGTGAACTCTATCAGAGGTGTGAGCATAAAAAGACCGCAGGAAATGGCGGTATGAGATATGTTTACTAACTGGGGAAGCCTAAGTCTGAAAAGATATGGTTATCCAGTGCCAAGCCCGAAAGGGAAGGTCGAACGACTATGAGTTTGTT
>CACYEJ010000434.1 GCA_902773395.1 uncultured Ruminococcus sp. | reverse complement strand
GCAACGTAATAGCTGCCGAACTCCAGAAACTCTCCGTCCGATTTCAGATTATACTGCATATTGGCAGCTTCGTTGTCACGCTTTACATCTTCGTTCAAAATAGCCGGAATCGTATTGGCAGCAAGATTAGGCGTGCTGACATTGGGAGTTTCTGCCGGTGCGGACATTGCTTTAGGTGAGTTATCATTTTTCTTTTCAGCCGGTTTCTTTTGAGAATTCTGCTTGGCTGTATTCGTTCGTGGCAATGCGGCAATATCATCAAGCAGCTCCTCAATTGTCTGATAACGATTCTCTGTTTCAAATTCGCAGGCTTTTAGGATAATTCGTGCAAACTCCGGAGAAACACTCTTCGGCGGTGGAAGCTCCACGCCGCTCATACGCTTATCAACCGCTTCTTCCAAATCAAGCTCATCTTCAAAAGGAAACAGCAGCTCGTTCGCCAATTGATACAAACATATACCAAAGGAATAAATATCTGCCTGCCCAGTATAAACTGCGTCAATATTTGATTTTGCTCGGTAGATTTCAGGAGCAAGGTAACCGGGCGTACCGGCAAAGGTTCTTGCAGCACCTGTTTTCTTTGATATATTAAAATCACCCAGCTTATATGTTCCAAATTCATCGACAAAAAAATTATCAAGCTTGATATCTCTATGAATAATTTCAAGCCGATGGGCAGCCATGATACCTCTGCCAATATCATTCGCAAGCTGAATTATACTCTTTTCGGAAAAATCAAATTTTCTTGTCTGTATAAGAGTAGAAACTGCCGTAAGGTACTCCATGCGAATCAGGTAGTAATAGCCCTCAAACTTACCGTCTATATACAGCTCCCGAATAGCCTCTTCCTCGTAGGCAACTATGTACGGGCATTTTCTCAGACTGTACATGATTTCAGCCTCGGTTTCGGCAGAACGTCTTTTGTTCTCGATGTAATTCTTTTTACGCTGTTCATCGAAGAAGTGAGTTCCCTCAGCAGTAATCGGTTCTATTTTTAGTGCCGAAACACTGGTACGTCTTGATGTTCGCTGAGCCTCCACCTTAAAAACTGCGCTGAACGCACCCGAACCGATTTTCTGCTTAATGTACCAATTTTCCCAAAGAGGCTGTTTTATTTGTCTTAATATTTCATCAATAAGTTCATTCGTGTTCATTTAAAACAACCCCTGAATTAAACTTGAACTACAACACAAGTGGTGTTATCAACGCCGCCGTGTTCAAGCGCCCTTTCAACTAGTGCATGAGCAGGGTTTTCATTATCCTCCAGCAGTATCTCGCATATTTCCTCATCATCGCACATATCTGTCAAACCGTCGCTGCAAATCATTAGCGTCATTGAGCCTGTTGGAAAATATCCCGACGGAACTGCTTTAGGACCTATTCCCCGATTATCTACACCAAGAAAGGACGTAATTGTATGAGAATCAGGGCTGTTCATCGCTTCTTCCTCTGTATAAATGTTTGCACGAAGCTTCTTTAGCGCAAGAGTCTGATCCTCGGTAATTTGAGTCAAAACATCGTTTTGCAGGATATATACACGGCTGTCACCTATGTTATACACATTAACATCATTATTATCCATGCAGATCATTGCAAGCGTACTGCCGCTTTGGTGGGCATTTCGCTGACGAACCATTTCACAAATCTCATTATTCGCCGCCGCTGCATAGCGATTGACAGCTTCGTTAAGATCCTCCTGAACTGCTTCTCTGATTTTCTCAGTGTAAAGCGAAAGGATATTTACCGATATAAGCGAAGCTTCATCACCGAATTCCTCGCCGCCCATTCCGTCGCATATTGCAAATATTCTTCTCTTATCAAGAGGAATCTCGCCCTCCATAATCTCGTTCTCTTCTGTGCGGATACCCAATTCATCAGCATAATAATTATCCTCATTATGCTCTCTGACAAATCCTACATTCGTAGACACAAAAACCTTAGCTGTCATTATTTCTTTACTGCTGCCGCTGATTTCCGTATTATCAGTCGGCTTTTTCAGATATTTTAAAAGACCGTCCATAATTTACCTCTTACGAATCTTTGTTGCGGATCTTTAGGCTTACAATACTAATTATAATACAAACTACACCGATTACAGCGATTACGCCCCAATCAGTAAGCAAATTACTTGCGATATGCTCGTAGGAATCAATCGTTTCGGCACTAAGCACCTTGTCACGATCAATGATTGCAGCAAACTCAGGATTATTGCTGACTATCTTCAAATCAAGGTTTGCAATATCTCCGATACTTCCCAGCGCATAAATACCCCATTTACTGAATGTAACATTTGCTATCATCTCAGCCCAGGGCTTCAACTCGAAAAGCACACCGCTCATAATGAGCTGCATAATAAGAACAAACGGCATTGTTGTCATTGCCACATTCGGATTGCTTGCAACTGATGATATCATTATACCCATAATATCAGAACACCATACAACCAAAAACAGCGTAATAAAATATTCTATTGCTGATGTTCCAAGCAAAATGGCGTCTGACGGAAAATCAATAAAAAGATTGCAGACTACAACCAAAATCAAAGTCTGAGCAAAACAAACGCCAAAATCAAATATAACGTGCGACATCACATAGGAGCTTATATGTAAACCCGAACGATGCTCACTGGTAATTGTATCATGTTCCTTACAAATTCTCTGAATGGAGTTGAACACACCAATCCAGATAGCAGCCGAAATAATGGCAAAGAATCCTGACTGTGTATCCTCGAAGGACTCGAACATATCATCGCCAACAATTAGGCATACAAGCACTGAAATTACTGCTGCAATTGCGATAAACTTCCAGTCCTTCTGATTTTTGAACAAACGTGAATTTTTCTTTACATAGACAATTGTCTGTGTAAATCTTGAAGTTTTGTGCATTATTAACCCCTCCTGGTTCTTTCGTATTTATCAATAAACTCATCGGCACGTCCTTTACCGCCTTCGTAGTTGATTTCAAGAACGATTTCACTAAGCTTATTTACACCAAAGAAAGAGTAGGCATTCTGAACATCTCCGTAATAAGCAAGACGTCCCACTTCATCTCGCTGACTCTTTGCGAGAACAATAACCTTTGTGAACAACGTTGCGGCATCATCAGGAGCATGAGTGATAACCATTACAACATCGCCTGTTTCCGTACATGATTTCAAGTTGCCCATAAGGTCAACTCTTGTTGCATAGTCCATACCGGAATCCGGCTCGTCAAGAATAAATACTTTCTGATCACCAATCGCCTGTAAAGCAACCTCAAGTCTTTTCAACTGACCGCCGCTGAGAGTTTTTATCAGGTTATTTCTAAGGCTTGTGAGCATCATACGTTTGATAACATCTTCTACACGCTGCTTAATTTCCTTTTTGGAATATTCTCCAGCAAGCTTGATGTACGCTGCGTCCATGATAGTGTTGTACACTGTATCATTCACACGAGTTGTGGAGAACTGCGGCACAAATCCTATTTTATGTTTTAGCATATTAAAGTTTCTATAAAGATCCATATTTTCAAACATAACCTGACCGCTTGTATTATCCTTTATAGAACCCATAACGGCTTTAATAAATGTGGTTTTACCGGCACCGGAGCCGCCAAGAATAAGTATAAAATCTCCTGATTCTATATCAAGGTTAATATTGTCAAGCAAGCGTTTTTCTCCAAATCTTACTTCATTAATATTAACGCCCATAACAACGGAGCGGTTGGAATAATCCTGCTTCTGAACATTAAGATGAACCTCATTATAAATGATTTCATTTCCGAGATAAATTAATGTAGTATTTGCGATATTTATAACGTCAAATACATTCAAGGGACACTGACCCTGAATAGCAACCCTATTGACAGCAAGACCGTTCACACTTCCGCTGTCGGCAATATACCACATACCGTTAATACGATCCATAACAGCATGGTTTCTGGACGCCATAAAGTCTGTAAGCGAGATACCGCTTTCGTTATTACGTCCGATATTTACGTGCATTTTATCATAAAGCGGAAAACGATGCCATGCTTCCCCCATGCTAAATTTTGTGCTGAACACGAGAACCACCGCATCTGAACGGGGGTTTGCAAGATTGTCGCAGTCAATTCTGAGAATATCGCCGTCAACCAGCTTCACAGCACGGGAGCCTCTTTCGTTGAGTTTTTCAAGCTTCATTCCATTATAAAATGTACCGTTAAGACTGTTATTATCTCTATAATAATATGTAGCCGAAGTATCATCGTACACAAATTCTCCGTGACGCTTGGAAACTATACCGGAGCTTAAAGAAATATCGTTCATATATTCATTGGACATACGCCCGATTGTCATACTTCCGGAAAGCGAAACTATACGCACCTGCTTGCCTCGTTCAAGGACTAACAGTGTTGCCGGATTCGGGGGCAGCGGACGATAATATACTGTTTTATTATCCATATTATATTGTTTACTCCTTACTTGTAATTTTATATTTTTGTATTATTTTTTCTCTTTATTAGTTTTAAATATCAACGATAAACAGTTCACTAATGTGATTTAAATTTATTAGAAATTCTTTTAAAGAAAAGAAAAAATAGATCAAATAATACAAATACCTAATTAATATTATAAAACATTTTTAGGGAATATGTCAATAGTGATATTCACAATCTTGTTACAAAGATGTTAAAAAAAGATATCTCCCCATGAATAAGAGAGATATCCGAAAATTTTTATACGCCTATCAAAATATAAACTAAAGCGGAAAATACACAGAATGAAACAGTGCACGTAACAATAAAGGATCTGATTGAGAATACAACCGTTTCTGCTTTTGGAAAATCAAGCTTTATCTGTTCTGCTGCCATTCCTATGAAAATAGACCCAACAACAAATGTCATCGGCAAATATCTGAAATCCATAGAACAATTGTGTGGAAAATCAAATATAAACTTAAAATAAGATCCCATTATCAACAAATAATATGATGCTATAAATATTTTTGTCATTCTGTCAATATAATCAATTTTGCGAACCAAGCAATATATCATCGAAACAATAGAAAGAATAACCAATATCACATTTACGAAAAACAGTATCCTGCAAAACGGCGTAATTTTTTCATAGTAATAGGTAAATGTATACTCACCGAACATAGATGTTTTTAGTATGGTAACAAACGGGTTATATTCAAAATACTCCCCTTCACCGTTTACAATTCTGTTTATAAACATATTCTTAAAAGGGTGATACGAATAATCGAACAGACGTTCGTAAACAGTATACTTTCCAAGATACTGATCAGAAAAATCTGAAAGCCTCGGAACATAAGTTATTGGAACCTTATATTTAATATAATTTCTTATATAAAACCACAAACCAAGCGGCAAACATACAACGGCAAACGAAGCATACTGCAAAATATTCTTTTTGATATTCTCTTTATCAGTAATCAATCTGTACAAAAACAGAACTGCTATCGGAGGAGCAATCATAGCCACTGAAAGCTTTGTTGACATGCCCAGTCCAATTGCTAATGCAATGAGCATAATATTTTTTGTCGTAGGCTCCGAGTACCATTTGAGAGCCGCATAGAAAGCCAAAAGAGTAAGCGTAGTCGCAAGATTATCATTGTTGGCACTTCCAGAAAACAACAGGAATGTCGGGTGAAAAGCCATAATTGCCAGCGGTATAATTTTTCCAAATCCACGCAATCCCAGTTTATTTAAAATTCTCTCGCAAAGTACAAGCGAGCACATCGAGTAAAACAGCGTCAAAAAAGTAATGCTTGCAATTGCTCTTTCGTAGCTCATGCCATAGGCGGTAAGCAATCGCATCCACAACGCCGACAAAAAATGATGAAGCGGCGGATGATAAAACTGTGCTTGCGTTGTCGGGTTAAAATCCGGCATTGTAAAGCCATTATTATAGAAATGCTCAATATACGCCGAATGTCCTCTTTCTCCGCCAAAAAAGTACATATCGTGCTGCCGCACCTTATTTGTAACCGATGTAAACAATACATAATTCAGCCGTTCAACAAATCCGGTGTAAAATATCATCAGTATAATATTTCGAGTATTGAGCTGCTTTTTTACTGCCAAATATATTACGGCGGCAACAGCTATCGCCATACCGAACACTACAAACTGATAGCCTCTCAAATCCTTCGTCTTATCAAAAAGAACAGCAGCCAGCACACTTAATACTGCCGAAAATGCAATCACCATTTTCAGGCTGAATTCATCTATGTCGGGTTCTCTTACCACTGTATTCCGGGGCTTTGTTGAGAGTGTTTTTGTCTTGCTCATTTTTTATCAACCCTTATCCTCAGCTTTTGTTTCGTGGTAGGACTTTTCAGTATTGACATTCCAGATTTCTGTTTTGTCGGTGGAATCGGACTTAATCGCATCAACTGCTCTGAATGCAGTTACCATGGAGTGATCCATATTGTTATAACGGTGCTGACCGTTACGTCCAATACAGAAAAGGTTGCCGTACTTGTTAAGCTGAGCGATAAGTGTATCCATTTGCTCATAAGTATCGAAGTAAGCCGGATATGCTTTCTTGATACGCTCACGGTGCGAATCTATTACCTGATCCGTTGTGATGATACCCATTGTTTCAAGCTCCTTTGAAGCAAGCTTAATGCACTCTTCATCGCTCAAATTCCAGAAGCTGTCGCCTTCCTCACAGAAATATTCCAAACCAATCCATACTGTCTTTTCAGGATCCTGCACAAGATAAGGACTCCAGTTGTTGAAAATCTGAATACGTCCCAGCTTTACATTAGTATCCTGAACATAAATCCAGCAATCGGGCACTATGTTGCCAAGAGTCTTGATATCGGTTTCATTTTTAAGATTAAGCTTATCAACGAGCAAACCAACTGTAACGAAATCTCTGTAAGGCAAGCCCTTTGCAATTGCAACAATATCATCGCTTGGCTTATCTCCTGTCATACCCATAACGAGATCCTTAACCGGCATTGTAGAAATAAACACATCGCCTTCAACAGTAATGCTGCCGTTTTCAGTTTCGCAGACAACCTGCGTAACCTTATTTTTGTTAAGGACAATGTTTTTTACGCCATAGCCCATTTTAATAGTACCGCCAAGCTTTTTCACCTCTTCGGCAACTGTTTCCCAAAGCTGACCCGGACCATACTTAGGATACCAGAATTCTTCAATAAGAGATGTTTCTACCTCTTTGTTGTTCTTCTTGCCGCCGAACGCCTTGCCAAACATATCCTTTAGCAATGCACGGATTGACAGTCCTTTTACACGCTGAGCGCCCCAATCAGCCGAGATAACGCTTGGGTGACGTCCCCATAGCTTCTCTGTATAGCCCTCAAAGAACATACTATAGAGCTTCTTGCCAAAACGGTTGATGTAAAAATTACCGAGATTAGTTTCGGGCTTTTTGAACATTGCAGCTTTTAGATAGCTAAAGCCTGCCTGCATAGTTGTAACAAATCCCATATTTTTTATTGTTGACCATTTCATCGAAATAGGATAATCGAAGAAGTGCTTGTTGAAATAAATTCTTGAGATACGTCGTCTAACGAGCATAACACGGTCTTCCTTGTTAGGATTAGGACCGCCCTTTTCAAGAGGCTTAACTCTGCCGAGCTTTTCATCGTCAAAGCTGTTCACACCCTGAATCGGCATCATGGATTTCCACCAATTCATTACGCTGTCGTCCTTGGAGAAGAATCTGTGACCGCCGATATCCATTCTGTTGCCATTGTAGCGAACTGTCTGAGAGATACCTCCGATGACATTTGTTTCTTCAAGAATTTCAACCTTATAATTCTTATTGCCGCCGTCCTTGAGCAGCTCATAAGCAGCAGTAAGACCTGCCGGTCCTGCACCTATAATTACAACTTTCTTCATTTCTATTCCTCCGAAATATTTTTATCTACGACTAAAGTATTAAACAAATCATTCCTCACAGTTGCGGTAAAGAATAAATTTTCTTGCACAAAAATTCCAGATATATACAAGAACGGTAGAAACAAGCTTACCGATAATATAATATTTACTAACGGGAATAAGCGAACCGAATATTTCTTTTCTCACAAAAAATCCCTCGCCAAAAATTCCCTCCATTGCAAACGGAGCAATAATAAGCTGCGTCAAGCCAAGTCCGATAATGCCTATTACGGCAAACGCTATAAAATCAAACACACGATTGCTGACCTTAGCCTTAGAGAAAACCCAGAATGTGGAAATCACGTAATTCACAGTTAAGCCTGCGATAAAGCCAAAAACAGTGGCAACCGTTTCCGAAGTATGGAAAAGCTCTCTGAATAAAATCAATATTCCAAAATCAGCCACGGTAGCAACGCCGCCTACAAACAAGCTTCTGAAAAACTGTATGAATGTATTATTAGTTTCCGCGATAAAAAGTGAATTGAACCATTTACTGATAAAGCCTTTGTTTTCGGGATTAACTGCTGCGGCTGTAGAATTTTCACTCATAAATCTTTACTCCGTATTCTTTATATTTTTGTCACAAACAATAATATAATATCACACTTTAAAAAATAAAACAATGTTTTTAGTATGATTTTTTCAAATTTTCCAATATCAACATAAAAACACCTAAAGAAGCAGCGAAAATCTACTTCTTTAGGAATATTTCTATAACTATAATCAAACAAATGTCATAGCCGAAAGTTACGCTGCATCGAGTTTACGCCTGATTATTCTCTTTCTCAGAGAGCATATCGTTAATAAGATTTGCACACATATATACATTTCCGCCGCCCATTGTCAAGATAAGATCGCCCGGCTGCGCATTTTCACAAACATACTTTGCGGCGTCTTCAAAGGTATCAATACACTTTGAACCGCTTACTTTCTTACCTAAATCAGTATTATAAATGTTATAGGTGTTGGTTTCTCTTACAGGAAGAATTTCCAAAATAACAGCCTCGTCAACAATTGAAAGTGCTTCTGCGAAATCGTCAAGCAGCATTGCGGTACGTGAATATGTATGCGGCTGGAATACATTCCAAACTTTATTGAAGCCCATTTGCATTGCTGCCGATAAGGTAGCCTTTATCTCGGTTGGGTGGTGCGCAAAGTCATCTGCAACTGTTATTCCCCCATGAGTGCCGAGTACCTCGAAGCGTCTGTGTACACCTGTGAATTTGTGCAGATTCTCAGAGATATCTTCCGGCTTCACGCCAAGAAAATGTGACGCTGCCGCTGCCGCAAGCGCATTGTAAACGTTGTGCTTACCGGGAACAGAAAGCTCAATATTACAAAGCTTCTCATCTTTATAATAGAAATCAAAAGCATCATAAACTGTTGTTTGAGGCGAAGTCATTACCGCACGGTAATCGTTGTCCTCTCCAAATCCAAAGGTAACTACTTGGACAGGAGAATTTTTCACACTGTCAAGAGCGTTGCTGTCGTCGCCGTTTACTATTACGGCTTTCGAGGTTTGAGCAACAAATTTCCCAAAAGATTTTTTGATATTGTCAAGATTCTCAAAATAGTCGAGGTGATCTGCATCTACGTTAAGAATGACCGCTACAGCCGGAGTTATTTGCAGGAATGAATCTACATACTCACAAGCCTCACACACAATTGTTTCCGAGTTTCCAACGTAGCTGTTGCCGCCTATCAGCGGAAGAGTACCGCCAATAATAGCTGTAGGCTCACATTTACTGCCTATCAAAATCTGCGAAATCATTGCCGTTGTGGTAGTTTTGCCGTGTGTGCCGGAAACGGCAACCGAATTTTGAAAACGTCTTGAAAGAATTCCAAGCATGACCGAACGTTCAATTGTAGGTATGCCCTGTTCTCTTGCGGCAGCCAACTCAGGGTTATCCTGCTTAACGGCAGCAGTATAAACAACAAGTTCAGCGCCGTTTACGTTGGATTTTTCGTGTCCCATATAAACAGGTATTCCGTAGCTCTTTACACGTCTGAGCGTATCGCCGTCGCTTGTATCGGAGCCGCTCACCTCGTAGCCCTTTGAAATCAGCACCTCAGCCAGCGGACACATACCCGAACCGCCGATGCCGACAAAATGAACTCTCTTGATTGTATTTAAAATATTGTCGTATGTTTTATCACAAAATTTATCTGCGTACAATTAAAAGCACCTCTCACTTTTTGTTATAACTATCAATTAATTGTCTATATAACATTATATATCAAAATTGGAAAAATAGCAACAGAAATATTGATCTATAAAATGACTGTCAACAGCATATTTTTTTGTTGAATTGAGCATTATTATACATATTATTTGAATTTAAAATTATGATTATCAATAAATAATATAGTCATGTGTTGAATACAAATAATATCTTCTCGAAAAATGTTGCAGCGTGTCTGTTGAAAACAACGAGGATATATGATATAATCAGATTGTTTGATACTGTTTAAAAATAAAAAGGGAGGTTTACATTTATTGAACAACACAAGTATTTACGGTGAGCATTACGAAGAACTTGAAAATGTAATGAATTACCTTATGGAAAACATTAGCAAAATTCGTAAGGGCTTATACGAGAAACATGGAATTGATCCGATTGAGCACTGCCTTTCACGAATTAAATCTGACGAAAGTATGCGTGAGAAATGTCATCGAAAGGGATTGCCCGAAACTACCGAGTCTGCATTGGAGAAAATTTTTGATGCAATCGGTATTAGAATAGTATGTGCGTTTGTGAGCGATGTATACGCAATTAAGGACAGCATTGCCGAGCTGCCCGACTGCGAGATTATTGAAGAAAAGGATTATATCCGCCATTCCAAGCCAAATGGCTACAGAAGCTATCACATGATAATCAGATACAAAAAGAAAACCTAT